>NZ_JANBNX010000014.1:0-83707 GCF_035615275.1 Acinetobacter sp. IK23 | reverse complement strand
AAAGTGCATAATCAATTGCTTGCTGTTTAAATTCAGCACTAAAACGTTTGGCCATTTCTTGGATCTCCAAAGTTAACGTTACGTTATCTTTAGAGGGAAGTACTGTCCATTATTTTGGCTAGGATCATTCAGCTTTGAAAGGTTAAACACCGATGGAAAGGTACTTTGAATTATGTGAAGAAACCCCTTTCTCTGATGAGGTCCAGAAGCAATACAACCCATCCAATGAACGGATTCAACACGCCAATTACAAGATGGATTTAGAGATCGCTAAATTGAAACGATCTCTATGAATCACACACATCATGGTTATATTTAACAAAATATCTAAGTATTAAATATAATAAATTATAAATAAAAAAATTTACAGAACCATTTCTGATATCTGTAAATTCTTTGTTTAATTAATTGTTAAATAATAAAAAATATTAAAATTTAACAAAACCTACTCTCAGGTGTGTCTCAGAACGGTTAACTATATAAAAAATAACAAAACAAATAGATTATATATCTAAATTTCAATATATTATTTAACATTAAGTCAAATTTTTATAATTAAAATTTGATTTATACCTTTTTTTCTCAAAAATTGGCCTATAAATACAATAAAAAAGAGCTAGTGATACTAGCTCTTTAGAACATTATTTCTAATTAAACTAACTTGCTTTGTAATATTTATTCTGTCTATTTGAGAAAGCTTTCATAGTTCCTTCTAAAACATTAACTACCTTTTCATTAATTTTTGGATCTTCAATAGCTCCAGAGAAGTAATTAATTTTGAAGCTATTCGTTCTGTCAAACTCACAAAATATTATTTGTTCTGCATCACAGACAACTGCCAAATTAGGGTTATGAGTGACCATAAGAATCTGTCTCTTAAGTTTAGCCTCATCTAAAACAGGTACTAATAAATTGTAAATTGTTTCGTTATCTAGATTTTCCTCGGGCTGATCAAGGATAATTGGACAATGTCCTTTATCAACCAATAAATAGAATATCAATAACAGTGCTCCTCGTTGCCCCGGAGAAAGCTGTTCAATTTGAGCATCTTGGAACATTAAAGTATATCTTGGAGTTATGTAACTTAATTCGAAAATGAAATTATATAGTTGATCAAGAGTTTTACCTTTACGTAACAGCATGGATAAGCTGCTATCACCATTACTAATTTCATTAATCTTTTCTACTAAACTAGTAATAAATGCTTCAACACCTGTTTTAGTATTAATATCTTTACTATCTAGCATCTCTTTAATGGTAACAAAGCTTTCTTCTTCACCACGAAAGTCTCCAGATATCTGTTTGATATAACTAAATAAATCTCTATAAAAATCATCTACTGAGATATGTAATTCAGCCTTAAAATGAAGTCTATATTCATCTCGAATCAAACGATTATCACTAATAAGCTTTTGAACTGGTTCAAATAAATTTTCTCGATTCGTTTTTTGCATATTAAGTAATTCAAATATTTCAAGCATTATTGAATTACGTTTTTTAATTTCTAATTTCAATCTATCAGGTATATCATGCAATAGTTCTAATCTGTGCTTAAGTCCTTCCAAACTGTCAGCTTGATCTTTATCACCTCTTAATTGTTTTTCTTTTTCGGACCACTCATGAAGCTTCTTCAAATAGTCTTGATATTCCCTATTTGGAGCATCTAATTGAGTACTCAACGAATCAACTTGAGTAGTACACGCAACTTCTTTTTCTACAAGCTCTCTTCTTTCTTCTCGTATAGCCTTATCATCCTGTTCTAATTGAACTTTAGTTTGATCCAGTATTGCTTTCTCAAACCTAATCGAAACTAAATCCTCAACACCTAAACCAAGCGTATTTAGATGTTCCTTATTATCTTCTGTAAATTTTAAATACAGTTTTTCTAGAACTTCCACCCCATGACGTAGTGTTTCACATGCATGAATTTTTGTAGATTTAGTTATTAATTCAGCATCTTTAGTTTCCAAATCATTACGAATAGACTGTCTCAATTCTATTTGTTCATTAATATTATTTTTAATATCTTGAAATGCTGAATTATTTTCTTCTATCGGCTTTGGATATTCTTGCGGTTTAATATTTTCATGTTCAGTATAAATACGATTAGCTTGAGCTAACAAATCTTCTAAATATTTTTTATTTTTTTCATGAATTTGTTCTTGCAGTGAAAGAATAAGCCGATTTATTTGATACAAAGAAGTTCTTTTTAAATCTATATCATCAATATACCTAGCCTCTTGAAATTCAATAAGCTCATCAAAATTATTAGCATTCAATCTTACCGAAGGATCTGTATGAGAAAAAATAACATCTCGTAATTCTTTCTCAAATTTATCTGATTGACCAGATACATGAGCATTACAAAGATCCTCAAAGTGCCCTTGAGGAATGTATTTCACATACTCTATATTTTCTTGATTAGATTTATGATTTAAATTTAACTGGTTTTGATTTCCATCAGCCCAAACTAATGTTCCATCAAAGTTTTTTGCAGGCTCTCCTGTTTTACCTCTAAAACGATTTTCTTTTAGAAAGGAGAAATGTTTATATTGCTTAGATTTCCCTAAAAATGCAGTTATGTCGGCTAAAGCACTTTTACCACTACCTTTATTACCAATAATTGCAATCAATTCTTTATTAAAGCAAATCTCAGTTTGATCTAACCAACATACATCAATATCAGTACATTTATTGATACTCAATTTATCAATAAAAAAGCTTCTATTTTCATTAAAAATTTTAAGTTTAGGAGGAATTTCTCCTATATAGGCTCTTTTTGCAGGCTCCTTAATAGCTTGTTTCAAACCTAAGAATGTCGGCAGAGCTTTTATCCAGGTTTTTTTACCTGATGGAAAGTCACCATACCCCCTAACTCCTTGACCAGTAGTAAATGCATGAGCATCGCTTCCTGAGATAGCTAATCGAGGAATATTATTTAAAGATTGTTGGAAAGCCTTTATCCATGATTCATTTTCAGGAGTTATTTTTCCCGCGAATGCATCTATTAGTTCCTGCTTTCTAGTTTCAAAAATAGGGGAGGTTTTAAATAAGTCTAAAGTAAATGCATAGTGCTGATTTCGATTTATCTGAGTCAGACCATCATTCGTGTCAAAGGGCATAAAACCGATTGCTTGCTGGTCAGGGACTAAGCTCATTGCTTGTTTATACGATTCACAATCCAATTCAGCCATTGAAGAACCGGCTTCTAGAGCAATATTTACATTAGAATCTACATCTGTTTTTTTAAAACCATGCATACCTAACTTATCTTCAGCAACAAATCTAGCATATTCAATTAATGCTTGTTTTGATAAGTTTTTTGGTGAACTACCTGCGAATACTAGTTTTAAATTTGATTGAAAGTCTTTTAAATCTTGATCATTTATTTCATTCGAAAATATTACATGAGCATTTAATCTGCCTTTCATAGGTGCCATTAATCTTAGCTCTATTCCAGGAAATACTGTTTTATTCAGTTTCGGTGCATCATCACAAGCTAAACGATTTTTTAAGGCGAACCATCCATCAAAAGTCCAATAATCCATTAAGGCATAAACTTTTGGGGATGCATCATTTAGAGCAGCTATCATTTCATCGACTAAAGGATAATTAGCTGGATCAGTAGGTTCTCCTACAAATTTCCGTCCTTTCCAATGGAAAGAAGCCGGTGTATGAATATGCAAATCCCATTGTGCCCATTCTGAACCCATAATATGATTATTAACCATTACTCCTTAACCCTCTATATTTTATTAAAAATAATTTTTCTAAATTATAAGGATAAACTAGACATATTAATCATTTATTTAATGAAATTTTTGGCAATAATGAAATTACAGGTACGCCCAAAGCATTAGCTAATTCATATAGCTTTTCAAGCGTAATATTTACTTCTCCACGTTCAATACGCCCCATATAACTACGATCGATATTACAAAGTAGGGCTAATTTTTCCTGAGATATGTTTTTCTCTTTTCTATATTTCCGAACTAATTGTCCAAAAGCGCTACTAAGTTCTGACATTTCAATTCAAGTGATCAAAAAACAGAACTATTACTATTTGAGGACTATAAATCCACGGATTATAATCCTCTTTTTATTTTTTGTGCTGTGATTCTCATGTCTATTAGCAATATGCCGATGTTTGAACTTTTTCCACCTCTTTTTACAAGCAAAAAGATTGAAAAGTGGACAGCAAATGAGTTTTGGAAATACTTAAAACTTAGTAAAAAAGAACGTAATCGCTTTAATAGACAGCGCATGTATCGATTACTGAGAAAGCTAGAAGATGGTTTTTTAACAAAAGAAACCAATTTGGTTAACCCTCGTTTTTCAACATTTTCGGAAACAGGTAAGATCTATCAATTGCGAGAAATTACAGGGGAATCTTTAGATTTTATAGAAATGAGCCATGCTAAAGAAGAAACTCAAAAGAAAATCTCAATATTAGAAAAACAACTGGAAAGCTTCTCTTTATTAGAAAAGAAATATCCAAATTCAGCCATTAGGATCAATGCTGAAAAAAATAAATGCATTGAGAAATTAAATGATCTCAATGCATACATTACTGCTTTAAATTGCATCCTAACCTCTCTTTAGAGGTTAGGACGCAATTTACGGTTTAAGACAAAACTTTAAAATATCCTTTCCAGCTTTAGTATAAAAATCTGATAATTGATCAAAATTTAGCAAATTAAGCTGTTCCTGAATATCGTCTATACGACGTTTAGCAAATATAGTCTGGTTAGCAATGTAAACTTTTTCCCAAAAACTCTTTAAATGTGAAAATACATATACAGCATGTAATATACCTTTATTATTGCGAGGCTCATGCTTCCAAGGAGAATAAATCTTAGAGTCAGTTAATGCATAAAAATTATATTTTCTTTCAAGTAACGATAACTGTAGATGCATAGCTTCATGAATCACATTCTCCACAGTCCTCTCGAGCCAATTCTTTAAATGTATATTAGGCAGATTTATGAAAATCGTATAAGGTAAATTAGGGTCGCTAAAACTTATATCATTGTCTTCATTCTTTGTTTTTAACAGGTGAATTGATTTGACTAAAATATCAACGTAGATGCCAACAGAAAAACTATCATTTTTCCAAATATATTCAAAAACCTCATTTATTTGTAATAAAGCATCTTGCTCATTGTATTCTTGATCTAACTCAATACCGATATCTTGCCAAGTTTCTGAAAGATTTTGGGGAAGTTTTTGTAATATTCTTGGAGTAGATTTTTTTTCACTAGATGAGCCATTTATATAATCAAGAGTATTATAATTTTTATAATAAATATCACTTAAAACTATGTTTAAAATTTCATCTTTATCAGGATATAAATAATTAATCACAACCTTTAACCTGAATAAAAAGTAAAAATAATTGTTAATCTATTACCAGAATATATCTCACTCACTGCATGATGAGAATTTTCTGATATTTCAAAGCTTTGCAACAAATTCCCTTCTGGAATTATTATATTATGTATTGATGAAGCATCATTACTAGAAAAGACCATACATAAGCCTCCATTCTCCACATTCCAATTAGAGTTGAAATGCATAAGAAGCCTATGACTTTCTTTTAATTGATCATCAACTAAAAAATCATTATGTATTTTAATGACATGTCCTTTAGTTAATTTGTGTGCTACCACATCAACCTGATTATGTAGATTTACTTTATATGTTTTCTCTACAATTTCCTTTAATTCTGTAAGATAATCTTTTGATATTATAAATTTTAAAAATTCAGGAAGCTCTATATCTTTTAAACTAAATTCATATTGTGTATAGAAACTAGCTTTTACCAAATTCCATGGTGCTTCATTTAGCAACCAATACTGGATATTTTTCTTTAAACTATCATCAATATAATACTCTGAAAAAAAATGTTTATATGGGGTTAATTCCAAAGAGATATAACTAGGAATAGAGATCATTTAATACCCATTAAATTCAGTAACTTATATATATAATATTTGTGATCATTACAATAAATAGAGGGATTATCAAATTCCTTCTCTTTACTCCATCTTGATAAAGGCATACCACCACCACAAATAAAATTAATTTCGCAATTGATACAATTTTGGCATGTAGGTTTTTGAATTTTAGATGCCTCTACATATTCTTTAGATTTAAGGGTATCTATTAAGGTATTTGGCTCATTAATATTAGGATGTTTTTCAAAATAATCTGCACCATCAAAAGTAGCTCTTAATGTATCGTTTTTACGTATTTCACCATTAGTTTCAATTACTAAGATACCAAAATTGTTTTCGCCCTTACCTTCTTTATCAGGATTTCCTCCTAGAATTATTTTTATTAAATCATCAAAAAAGCGAATTGGTACAGGTTCAGGATCTTTTAAATAATATTCTAATAGCTCTCCTAACCATTCACCATATTCAATACTTTCAAAACTTTCTTTTCCTTTGGGAAGATAAGTATGATTCCCATCCTGCAAAAGTACATCAATACTTTCACTACCAATACTTTTTAAATATTTATAATTTTCGATTGGTGAAGTTGTTGGCTGAATTACTGATAAAGTTCCCGAAAATAGAAAATCTCTATCAGGATGTGAAACCAATTTATCTATACCATTAACAACTTTTTGAAATGAGCTTTTACCATCATGGGTAAATCTAGCTATATCATTTGCCTTTTTCACACCATCCAAACTCACAGAGATACTAGTTTTATATCGGCTACAAATTTCTAGTATTTCATCATTTATTAACATCCCATTTGTTTGAATAGCAATTGGATACTTATCATGGTTTGGTAAAACCGTACGCAAATTTGAAAGCATTTCTTCTAATCTAGTAGCCCCCAATAGCAATGGCTCTCCACCATGCAAAACAACGGCAAAACCACTTTCTTGAAAAGAAATTACCTGATTCAAACTGTTGCAAATCGAGCCAATAGTTCCTTGACTCATTCTTTTTGGCTGATTTAGCCAGTTTTGATCTTGCCCTTGATATACATAACAGTAACTGCAATCAAGATTACATCGGCTTGCAACCTTGATTAACAACGTATCGAGACGATTTAACATTATTATTAGCGATTATGACGGTTATGAACTCGATCATAATTACCACCAACGCATGACATTTTCTCTTTCTCCATCTTAACTTCTTTGATAAGCCTCTGTAAAACAACACTATTTAAAGAAACTTGTTTAACATTTTGTGCTACTGATTGTGATTGTGGTTGCATTGTAAGACCCTCTTCGCTTATTTCTTAATCTAATTCTAAAATAGAATTTCAAAAAAATAAATAAAATAAATAACTTACAACACTTAAAAAATTCAAAAAAACAATTAAATAATTGTTTTATAATCATATTTATTTAAAAAAATAGATATCATTATGAAGTCTCGCAAAACATACAATTCTCGATCTATTACGTAAAAACGTGAATATATAAATTAGACCTCTTGCGAAAGTATAGTTTTATCTAATTTTTGAATTGGCTAAAACCTTATAGAATATAGCTTTTGACTGCTTAAAATTTGACTAACGCAAGAAGTCTATTATTTCTTAGTTAATGATCTATCCAATGTAGCCAAATCTACATTCGGCATTTGAGATAAATTATATTGCCATCGTCTGTACTGGTCTGCCCAGCTATGAAATTTTTACGGTGTAAGTCAGGCATACTTAAGAATAATAAATACAATGTTTTGTATTGTATAAAGTTATTTTCCAAAAAATACAAGTTTTTTAGAGTAAAAAAAGTAAGAACCTAATCTAAATCAGGTTCTTACTTTATATTAAATACAATATTTAGTTATTGTATAGTCTAGAACGGTAGATCGTCATCTAAGTCTGCTGGTGCTGGTGTCGGTGCAGGCTGTTGTTTCGGCGCAAAACCACCCAGGTTATTGTTGCCGTAGCTATTGCCTTGAGCCGGTTGATTATTACCATAACCACCTTGGTTGCCGTAGCCGCCTTGGTTTTGGTTATTATTATAACCACCTTGATTGTTGTTAAAACGTGGTTGATTAAATTCACCACCACCTTGACCTTGCTCACCTTGTTGACGAGCTGAATCTAGCATTTGCATTTGTTCGCCACGAATTTCTGTAGTGTAACGCTCTTGACCATTTTGATCCGTCCATTGACGGGTACGCAATGATCCCTCAATGTAAACTTTAGAACCTTTACGTAAAAATTGCTGAGCGATTTCGCCTAAACGGTTGTGCAACACAATACGATGCCATTCCGTTTGTTCTTTACGCTCACCAGTATTTTTATCTACCCAAGACTCACTAGTAGCTATTGAAAACTGTGTAAGTGAACCACCATTTGGGAAACTTTTGGTCTCAGGGTCTTTTCCTAAGCTGCCAATTAGAATGACCTTGTTAACCGAACCTCTAGCCATGATAACCTCTTAATTTCAATACATTTAATACTTAACTGAACACACCATATTTATCGTGAAGCATAAGGCTATCAGTCTTCCTTAAAACTTCCTTTCATGGAAATGACTTTAGAACATTCTATCTCATTTTTCATTTTTTGAATTTGTTGTTTTGCAAACTCCATTTTCGGTTTTCCATGATGCTTTGCTTCAAAACTCTTTATTGTTTTATACAACTCTGGATGCCCTCTCCCTAAAAGTGGTGAATTCAATAAGAAAGCTAATATATACAAATTTAACTCTAAATCTTGTATTTGATTTTCATCATTCCGATGAGCTGTATTTTCAAAACTATTTTCTATTTCAACCATTTGAATCAAAAGTTGATTATTTTTCTCTTCAAGCTCTGTGATCCTCAATTTAAGCTCTTTATTTGTTTCAATTGATGTCTTTTTTTTACTGAAGTCATTTTTCGGCAGATTAGTAATCTTTGTATTTATCTCATCTATCAAAGTTCCATGGATGGGTTCTTTAGTAACAGCATTTTTTGCATATAACGTAGTTTTTCCTACTGGAGACCCATCTTCATATTTAGCATTGGCAATAATTTTAGCGTGAGTAATTTTTTTTTCACCATTAGCAACTAATTGGTTCAATGATTCTCTTACTGCTTTTTGGAATCTATCCTTACTATTCACCAAAAGTTATCTCTCTCTAGGACCTATCAGTTACTTCAAGTTATCTTTTATAGTATGCAACTATACTTTTTATTAACTGAAAATATATGCCTATTATAGCATTAAGTTGCTGCATGCCAGTTATTAGTTAAGATATGCTCTCTAATATTTTTTCGGCTTTTTTTAAAAAAATTTTTGAACTCTCAACAAGCTGTACATTTTTGCTTAATTCAACAACTTCTTGATGTAATTCAATTCTTTTTTTCCAATATGGTTTACGAGAATTATCTGTAGCAAAGTTCGGGCAATTCATACATATTGAGTCTTTTCTTTTAACAGGATCTAAACCTATCCCTTCAGTTCGACATAAAGCATTTTGCAAACTTGTATGATTTATAAAACAAAATCCATCAGCATGAGCTACCACACGTAAACCAGTATCTATTATGATTTCATCTATATGATCCGCAATACTCATAACATCAAGTAAGGTAGATTTCGCTTGAATAATGCGACTGTATCTTTCCAAAGTCTTACCCATTTTTCCTGCTACAACAATTTTCTTTTGAAAAGCTCTATTCAACAAATCAAAAGCTAAATCTTGCTCATTTTTCCCCATAAATTCCCAAACTTCTTCATCATCAGTATATTTCTGAGTAAAATTTGAACTATTATGTTTTAACATTAATCTTAATTCTTCAAGGTCACCAATTTCATACCTCCAAGTCCACAGCATCGAATATGCTCGCCTAAACATATGTGGTCTTATCTCAACTCTATTAAATTTCGCAGAATCTGCAAAATATCTTAAAACCACATACAAACCATTTGTCGAGAGATAGAAACTCTTTTTTCCTTGTCCATTTGCAGAATGACCAAAAGGCAATTTTAATAAAATAGTTTCTAATCCAGACTTTACTCTTGTGTATTTAGTTAATTCTAAGATCACGTTTAAAGCATCTTTAACTTCTTGAATGACTGCTCTTTCTGTTTTTTTCCCTGTGATTGTTTTTGCTGTTTTCATTTCTAAACCAACAAGAATATCAAGATCATTATTCAGCATATTGATAACATCATCCTCTCTTGTAAGAGACAATTCATGTTTTCTTTCAGCAAGTAAGATTAGTATTATTGTTATTGCTGCTCCATATAAGGCACGCACCTGCATTTGTACTTCACTAGTTTTAACCCCCATTAACTTATGAAACCGTACATTCAATGATGTATGAGCTACAGAAGTATCAGAATGCATTTCCATATATTTATCAAAAAGATGTAATATATTTTTAGACTCTTTTACTAATTTTAAAGCATGGTTTAGTAATCCAAATATTTCTTGAGGATACAATGTCGGCGTATGACCATTTTCAATTGAATAAGCTTTAGCTAAAGCTGTTACTTTTTTTGATTTAAATGGATTAAATGTAAAAGATTCACTCAAATATTCTCGATGAGTATAAGCATGTGAAATTACAATTAATTTATTCAAGACTGTACCTTCAGTCAGATTTTTTGAGGCAATATACTCTATAAAAGATGTTATATCTTCTTGTTTTACTTCAGATAAAGAAAAACATTTTCTTTCAAAACATAACCACTCATATAATTCTCGAATAGAACGACTAAAATTAGCTAAGGAAGTAGTGGTCTTACATTTATTGGTAGGGGCATTCATTATCCAATAAGCTAATTCCTTAGCAGCACTTTTCCAATAATCCCACCTATTAAAAATCCCAATGTATTGATTAGTATAAAAAATGTTCCAATTAACCGTATATTTTGAATTATCATCCGAATGAATATGAGGTTTTAACTTCCAAACATCATCTTCATAGTTATTTAATAACCAGGGTGTATGTCTTTGGACTAGTTCTTCATCCCTTTCAACAGCATTATTATTTTTTATAGAAAAAATGTGATCTCTAGACTGTTCCATTATAAATTTTCTTTAAGATAGTGGTGGAAGTTTAATTTGCTTAGCTAATTCCAAAGCAGGGTCTCTCTCTTCAGAATTAAAATAATAATCTTTAACTTCCTTAAATTTATTCTGTTCAACTAAAGACAGATTACTAATTGCTTTATTTAAAAGTTCTAAATCTCCAGTATATTTTTCAGCACCCTTAAATAAATTTTTAACTCTGCTAGTTTTCCAATTTATAGAACGAAAGAAGTCTTCCATACCTTTAGGCCAGTATTTGACTGCTGGAATATTGTTCCCAAATTTGGAATATAATATTTGAAGAGCTTCACTTAATGTTCGCTCAGGAATCTGAAAATCCTTATTAAAATCATATACCTTACTTATTTTATCCAAGTTAAATTTATTTATATTATCAATAATTTCTTGTACTTTATCCCAATCTTTCTCCCATTTATGTATATCCTCGATAGCTTTAGCATGTATTAAATCAATTGAAGTTAAGCAATAACTTAAAGTCTTAGCTTCTAAAGAAGCTAACGAAAAAAAATTACTAATCTCTTCAATATCTAATTTATCGAAATTATCATCATTCTCTATATAATTCCGCGCTATATCAGCAAATGAAAGTATTGGCTTGTTTTCTACGTTCTCAAAATTTGGGGGAACAATAAAATCATCAATAATATTTTTTGAAATTAAATAGTTAACAAAATTACATGCTATTGAATATTTTTGCCACTTAGTAGATAAAGTAATATCAGGATTAGCATCCAATTGATTCTTATAAAAGGTCATTGTTTTCTTATCAATTTTTGTGGAAAATTTAGAAACAATCATCAAAAAATATTTTAATATTAGGAACTGCTGGCTAGGTCTACGCCTGCCCTGAAGATACGACTTAATTCCCGAAACTATTTCATAAAAATTATCTAATGTACTCAAGCCACTAAGATCATAGTATTTATTTCCAATTTTTATTTCTGCTTTTGGAAAATCTACAATTGGGTCACTTTTAGATTTTTTTAGAAAAATAGGGCTACGTTGTAACTTACTCATCGATACCCTCTCCCTCTAAATGAAGACGAGCTGTGTAAATATCGAGAGTAGATTCATGCTTATGTCTCGTAAGTAATTTCACGACTTGCTGAGGATTACGAATATGATCTGCTTTTGAAAAACCTTTTGATTGGTTGGTAACAAAACGATGTCTTAATCCATGTGTCCATACATGTTGGTCTTCTGCGAGCTCTCCACTCTTCACGACCTGATGCCAAGCTGACTTAATTTGATTTGAAAGCGTTCGTGGATGAAGCGCTTGACCAGTTTTTAAGGAAAGAAATATTTCTTTAGCTGGATCGTATATTTCTTTTTCTAAAGATGCTTTTTGTCTAAATTTTTTAATAACCTCCTGTCTTTCAAAATCTATATAGTCTCGGGTTCTTTTCAATAAATCAGAATTAACAGGAATTGAATCTCGCTTCCCCCCCTTCGTCACAATTAAATCAATATAAAGATTTTCCTTATCTATCTTACTTCTTTCGATTCTCTCTCTAGTGGGGATTTGATCAATGTTTAAAGCACAAATCTCGTGAGCACGTAGTCCAGCCTTTAGCGCCCAATCCACCATTAAACTAAAACGAGTTTCGAGCCTATTAGATTTGAAATGATTTACTGCTAATACTTTACTAATCCACTCTTCTTTAGGTGCAAGCTTAAGTGGAGACTTTTTCTTAGCAAAATGCTTAATCAATGGGTGAGTAACAGAATCTTCATCTGAAATTATTTGGATTTTAAAAGAAGAAGTAGGACCAATTAAATTTTTACAGTACCCGTTATCTTCACACCAAACTAAAAAATGAATAACAGTAGTTAAAATTTGTGAAATATAAACAGGGGAATTCTGATTTCTCTCTAGTATTTGATATGCATATGCTTCTAACCAAACATCATTAATATGATCAAAGGATGCTTCTGGATTTTCAACTTCGAGTTGAGAGAAAAAATCACATAAGTGTTTACTATACGTATGAAGTGTATTTTCACTCCACACTATCCTATGTGAAAGAAAATATTTTAGAACAAGACGATTGAGAATATGATGTATATTTAAAATTACAGGAAATTTCTTATAAGTAGTCTTACCAAGTGTTACTTCAGCTAACTTATCAATATATGCCATATATACACCTTATCCTCTCCTATCGAACTACTTTGCTAGAGTATGTTCTATAGGAAATAGTATAAATGAATACATAGCATTCTTATAGTAAAATGTTAGAGTAAAAGATTAATGAGTAATAATAACCTTATTTACACCACGCATTAGCTGTCTTCATCCTATAATTTCTATGTTTTACTTTATAAGAGTTATGCTTAAATGGCTACCTCTTTACCAAACAACTGCGTTAAATCACGTCGTGCAGCATCATCAAGAGTCTGTTTATCGACTTTAATATAAGCAACCTGCTGGTCAGGCATCACCACAACTTCTTCAATACCACGAATTGCCAATAGCTGTGTGGTCCACTCATTCACCTGTTGCACTTGCGGTAATGGCAACACAATAGATGACAGATACCGCGGCTGAGCTAAACCAAAACTAATTAGCAGCCATATTATAGCAATCCCTGCTAAGACACTCCATCCAATCGCAGTATTATGTAACATCAATAATTGACCACCTAGCGTGCCACCAAAAAAAGCGCCTAAGAACTGACTACTGGCATTTACACCCATGGCGGTAGCTTTTGACTGGATTGGAGCAGACTTTGATAACCAAGATGGTAATAATGCTTCCATCACATTAAAGGCAATAAAGAAAATACCCAAGCCTGCGAGCAAGACATATTTAGACTGATAACCAAATATGAGAAGCAGCAACCCCACAATAATGCCTGTAATTGCCGTTAAGAAAATGCCTCGCATTTTGCGATATTTTTCAGCGATGATAATGCTTGGAAATGCAAAAAATAAACTAATCACCAACAGTGGCAAATACACCAAGCCGTGGCTCGCCAGAGGAATATGCGCAAACTCGATAAGCTGTGAAGGCACATAAATAAACATGGCTGTCAGCAATAAATGCAATGCAAAAACCGAAACGTGTAAACGGTTTAAATCACCCATTTGAATGACTTGCTTAAGCTGCGCCATATAGCCTTGCTGATAATTACGATGATGGCGGGTCACTTTAGGTACAAGCAATAGCATCGAAATCGCAATTAAACCCATAATGGTCGTGACAAAGAATAGACCAGAAATACCGACAAGACTTGTAAGCCAAGGCCCAAGGCTAAACGCGACAACAAAAGATAAACCAATACTCATGCCCATGGCAGCCATGGCTTTAGTACGCTGCTCTTCACGCGTCACATCGGCTAAAAGTGCCATGACCACTGCCGAAACTGCACCAGCACCAGCGATGGCACGACCAATAATTACGCCATAAATCGTGTCAGATAAACCCGCAATTGCACCACCAATCGCAAACAGTAATAGACCAAATACTACAAGCGGTTTACGGCTAAAACGGTCTGCCAGTAAGCTAAATGGAATTTGTAAAATCGCCTGACTTAAGCCGTAAACCCCCACAGCCAAACCAATGAGTGCTGGAGTCGCATATTGATATGACTGCCCAACTACAGAAAAGACAGGAATAATCATGAACAAGCCCAACATGCGTAGTGCAAAAATACTACTTAAGGCAAAAGTTGAGCGACGTTCCAAAGCATTCATCATATCAATACACGTTATCAAACTAGGTAAATTATAAGCCGATTCGTTTCTAAAAATACGGAACACCTTATTTAAAATAACGATTTGGGCTTAAAAAAATAAAGAGGCATTTAGCCTCTTCATTCTATCGAACTTTACTGAAAATTAGCTTAAGGCGATTGTTGCTCGCGCTTTGAATATTGAATTGAAGCAATAACCGCCCAAACAATAAACGCTACACCAATTAAACCAGTAACAACTTCTGGTACATGTACGCCTGTACCACTTGCAATCATAATGAATGCTAAAGCACCAATCGCATAATGCGCACCATGTTCTAAGAACACATAAGCATCTAGCGTACCTTTTTCTACAAGATAAACTGTCATTGAACGGACAAAAATAGCACCGATTGCAAGACCTAGCATAATCACAACAACGTCGCTAGTAATTGCAAAAGCACCTATCACACCATCAAAACTGAACGATGCATCTAATACTTCAAGATATAAGAAGCCACCTATACCTGCTTTAACTACGCCAGAAGCAGCGCCTGATCCATCTTTCATAATGGCATTGCCATCTTCGTCAATTTCAGGCTCACCACCTAACATATGACTTAATACTTCAACGCCAATATAAACCACAATGCCCCAAATACCAGCCATAGTCACCACAAGGCGCTGCGACTCATCAACATTTGCTGCCATAATTAACATCGCAATGAGAGCAATAAAGACAGACATTGCCGGTACGCTTGCTAAACTAGAAAGTTTAGCTTCAAGCCATCTGAACCAATGGGTTTCTTTTTCTTCATCAAAGAAGAAGTTTAAGAACACCAGTAATAGGAATGTTCCACCAAAAGCCGAAATTTCAGCGTGATGTGCCATTAAACGTTCAGAATAGGTTTTCGGATCATTGAGTGCCAATTTAGCTACTTCAATCATTCCCATATCCGCAGTCACGGCAACAATCGCCACCGGGAAAATTAAACGCATACCAAAAACGGCGATTAAAATACCTACCGTTAAAAAGAGCATTTTCCAGAACGGATCCCAGTTACGTAGAACCGATGCATTTACGACAGCATTGTCAAAAGATAAAGAGACCTCCATTACAGCTAAAATGGCTGTAATTGTTAAAGCTTTGAGCATGGTAGACACGCCCGCTTCAGGTCCATGGGTAAAACCCCAATACGCGGATAGTGCTAAACACACCACCGTAAAAAATATCGAAAATCGGAAATGCTTCATGGATCAGACCTATACCAAGAATAAATTTAATCTTTCTTAAAAACCGCCGCTATTATATCGATAATTAACCACAAAACGATGTTGTTTTGTGCCGTTATTCCCGTTACTTTATCTCTCTGTTTAATAAAGAAATTTATAATATTTAATTAACTCATTAATCGCATTAAATATTTTCTTTCGATATATCTATCATTATTATTTTTGTATTTTAAAATTGATTTAAAATCTGGTTCAGCTGTCTTAATTTAAATGGAATGTTTTTATGCTTTTTTCTCAAGAACTTTGGCAACGTAATTTAAATTTATATCAAAAAATTCTAGACCTGCCTTTTAATCAGGAACTTGCTAACGGTACTTTAGATAAAGAAGCTTTTTGTCATTATGTTATTCAAGATGCTCAATATTTAGTGGCCTATGGTCGTGTACTTGCTGTTGCAGCAGCAAAGGCCTTTGAGGCTGACGATATTATGCAATTTTCAGATGCCGCTAAAATAGCGATTGTGGTTGAACGCAGCTTGCATGATGACTTCATGAAAAATTTTGGTGTCACCAAAGAAGAATTTAAAAATACGCCATTAACTTTGGCAGGCCACCACTACACTTCATTTTTAACAGCCACTGCTTGGTCTGAGAGCTACCCTGTTGTACTTGCTGCACTATTACCTTGCTTCTGGATTTATGCCGAAGTTGGCAAAGATATTGTAAATAAATCAATTCCAAATAACCCTTACCAAGCATGGATTGATACTTACGCTGGTGAAGAGTTCCATACAGCTGTTCGTAATGTGATTGCGACTGTAGATAAAGTTGCAGCACGTTGTGATGCAGATACTTTAGAAAAAATGCATGCTGCATACACGATGGGTGCAAAACTTGAATGGTTGTTTTGGGATAGCGCCTATCACCAAAGACAGTGGTTAGGTTTAGATCAGATTTAAAACTTCAAAAGAATCGGTCAGTGCACTTAATAGCCTGATCGATTTTCAATAAAATGCGAGACAGATATGTATATCGGCGAGTTAGCGGCTTTGACTGGAGCCACTCCTAAGGCCATTCGGCATTATGAGAAATTAGGCTTACTGCCAGTCGCAAAAAGAAAAGGTAATTATCGTATTTATGAAGAGATTGATGTTCAATCGGTTAAGATGATTCGCCTTGCACAAGCTGTTGGATTTAGCCTTTCCGAGCTTTATGACCTGTCGGCTTTAAAATATAAAAATAATCGTTTTCCTGTAGAAATTGCACAGCAGCTTATTCAGAAAAAGAACCAACAAATTATTGAGCAGAAAGAAGCTTTAAGCCGTTTGCAAGAAGATTTAAAAGAACTGGAAGATGAGATTATTCAGACTTATATTATCAATGAGATTTTTGCTTAAAACAGCTTATTAAAATCTGAAAATAGCTTTCAAAATGAGTGCTTGACTCTGCCCTTAGGGACAAGGTTTATGGTAATAGCTTCTTTTATTACGGACCAATAAAATGAGCACTCACCTTTCTACATTTAAAAATTCAACAGCATTAATCACAGGCGCATCTTCAGGAATAGGCAAAGCCTATGCTCAAGAACTTGCATCTTTAGGAATTCACCTGATTTTAACGGCACGCTCTGAGCAGAAACTGACTGATTTAGCCGATGAACTTAGAAAAAAATATAGCGTAAATGTTGAGGTGATCGTTTTAGATTTAGCTCAACCCAATTCAGCTCAGACCTTATTTAATGAAGTGCAGGCGAGAAAATTATCGGTAGAAATTTTAATTAACAACGCAGGGTTTGGTAAATGGACTAAGTTTCTAGATCAATCGCTTTCTACCTATCAAGAAATGATTACACTTAACATCAGCAGCGTAACGTCTTTATGTTATCTGTTTTTACCACATATGCTTTCGAACAAAAAAGGCATCATGATTAATATTTCATCGACAGGTGCCTTTCAACCTCTCCCTTATATTGCTGTTTATGGCGCAACTAAATCTTATGTTTTACAGTTTACTGAAGCACTTGCAGGGGAATATGGCACTTCGGGTGTTAAGTTTATCGCTGTTTGCCCAGGCAATACAGAAACCAATTTTACTCAGGTCGCCAATGCTGATACCAGTGGAATGAAAAGCTCTACGGTAGATGATGTTGTCTCTGCTACAGTTCGAGCATTAGATAAAAATAAAGCGACGGTTGTAGTGGGGTGTAGCAATTATTTAACGTCTCAATTGCCACGAATTCTTTCCCGCAAAAAAATGATTAATTTAGTTGAAGGCATGCTCAGAACGCGTGTTCTTGAGCAGTCATAAAAAATACTTCAATTTAAAAGATTAAGGGGTTTCTCTTAATCTTTTAATGCTGAAACAACTGCCACCCATAAATTAAACCTGCCGCAGCGACCACCCAACATACGGTTGCCAAGCCCAGACACGACCACATCGACACGCGTGTTGCCAGCATGTAAACCGCAACTAAATAAATGGCATAAGGAATAAGTGACCATAGACCAAACAGAGCCGTTTTTTGTAATGCTTCGGCTCCTTTTTGCTGATAGACAATCACATGAGCAATCAAAGCAAAGGTAGGAAAAAGTGGGACTAAACCTGCAATATAAAATGCCTTACTTTTCGATAAAATCGAAATAATGAGGACAACCCCAGCCCCCAACATACATTTTAAAAATAACGCCCACATGTGCCGATCCTACCTGATCATTTCCATAACAAAACGCTGTATTGTGCGCTTTTTAAAGAAAATTAACAGCGACTAAAGCAATCAAAGCTGGAACTGCCTGAATGTAAATAATCTTTTTACTGGCAGTTAGACCACCATAAATACCTGCAATCAGTACACAACCTAAAAAGAAGTTGGCAATTGATGTGGCAAACGGCGCATCAGCAAATAAAGACCAAAATAAACCCGCAGCTAAAAAGCCATTATAAAGCCCTTGATTTTGTGCCATGACTTTAGTGAGTTTTGCTTTTTCAGCATTATTTCCAAAGGCTTTCATGCCATAGGGTTTATCCCACAAAAACATTTCTAACACTAAAATATAGACATGTAATATGGCTATAAGCGCAATCAATATTTGTCCGATCATACGGTTTTCCTTTTTATTTTAAAGATATGAAAAAAAGATCAGTCTCTCGACTGATCTTTTAGTGTGTTACGGTTTTAACAATACTTTGCCTTGTCGAGCACCTTGCGTTGCTCTTTGGGCAGCTGTTTTAATCTCATCAAAACTAAACACGCCTTCGACAGGCAGAATTAATTTTTTCTGAGTCGCTAGTGTTAGCAGCTCAACAATCAGTTCCTTTTTACGTTCTGCTGGCATTTCTTTGTTGACCACACTTGCCCAAAAACCTTTTACTGTCGCTTGTTTGAAAATCAAATCGCCCGATGAAATCTGCATGGTTTCACCAGTCATACTGCCAAACGAAACGAGTAGGCTATTTTCACTGAGTAAATTCAGCATTTCACCACTTGCGCTGCCACCAATCGAGTCCACACCAGCAATCAGCGGTTGGTCACCGTGAAGTTGCTTAACCTGCTCTTTCCAATTCGGCTGATCAGTCGCAACAACATGTTGAATACCTAATGCTTGCATCTCAGCAATTGCATCAGTACGACGAACCAGATTAATCACTGGTAAACCACGCGCCTGCGCAATCATCGCAACTGTTTTACCGACTGCACCATTTGCCGTGTTTTGAATTAACCATTGACCCGGTTGAACATTTACAAAGTCTAAAAGCATAAGGGCACTAATTGGCATACCAATCAGCTGCGCTGCTGTTTCGTCGTCAATTTCATTATTTAAAGGAATAAGGCCTTGAGCTGGTGCAATAAAGTATTCAGCCCAACTTCCATGCACAGATGCAACTGCGATACGTTGCCCTACTTGTACATGAGTAACACCTTCACCTAAGGCATCAACAATACCAACGCCTTCACTACCGCCAATCGCAGGTAAGGTCGGCTTATAACCATAGCTTCCACGTACTGTCCATACATCATGATTATGAATTGGAGACATAATGGTTTTAATACGCACTTCGCCTGCTTTCGGTTCTGGCTTTGGCATATCCGCCTGCTCTAAAACGTCTACAGGTTCGCCAAAATTACGATGGATAATACTTCGCATACTTTATTCCTCTATCGGTTTTAAGAGTTGTTGGGTGGTTTCTAAGGCTAGGTGTAAATGTGCTTTGTCTTGCGACAATTTTGTGAGTAAAGCAGCACCTAACCATAACTGATACATGACTTGCGCAGTTTTTAAAGGCTCAATGTGTTTTGGAATTGAACCTTCTTGTTGCCCGTCTTTGATTAACAAAGCCAAACGTTGCGTCAGTTTATGCACACCGTCATTCAGAATTTGGCGCATATCTTCTGATAAGTCAGAAACCTCTGCTGCCAGTTTCACAATTAGACAGTTTTCAGCCCAGCTACCATTTACCGGATCATCAATCCATGCCTGCCATAAGGCCATTAACCGCGCATGTGCACTTTGCTCACTGTGTTGCCAAAGTTGTTCCATACGAACTTTATAGTCCGCCATGTATTGCTCGAGCAACGCACAGCCGAATGCTTCTTTCGAAGCAAAGTAGTGATAGAACGAACCTTTAGGTACGTCACAAGCCTTTAAGATTTCTTGCAAACCAACACCGACAAAACCTTTGTGTAATACCAGCTCAAAGCTGGTATCTAAAATGTGTTGTCGCGTGCTTTCGCTTTTGTTTAATCGTTTCATGCATGTACCATACCCCACTAATAGACCAGTCGTCTAGTGAAATTATGTTACGCGTTAAAATTTTGTTGAGAGTAGAAATGTAGAACGAGGAGTGTTAAAAATACAATCTGCTTATTTAAACAAATTTTGTCGATTGTCGTTTAACCGTCACAATTTGTCGCTTTAAATCATTTTGTAGCACTTGAACAATTTTAAATCGTTATCATATATAGGGTCTGTTGTTTATAACCAGTCACACCTCCCTGCGGCTGATCAATCGACACCTAAATTTTCATTAATACATAATTGAGATGTTTTATGAGCCAAAGTCATATCCGTATTCGAGGCGCACGTACCCATAACTTAAAAAATGTGTCACTCGATATTCCACGCGATAAATTTGTGGTAATTACGGGGCTATCAGGTTCAGGAAAATCTTCTCTTGCCTTCGATACCTTGTACGCCGAAGGACAGCGCCGTTACGTCGAATCGCTTTCAGCGTATGCCCGCCAGTTTTTATCGCAAATGGAAAAGCCTGAAGTCGACTCGATTGAAGGTTTGTCCCCAGCAATTGCCATTGAGCAAAAATCTACTAGTCATAACCCACGTTCAACGGTGGGTACCATTACCGAAATTTATGACTATTTACGTTTGCTTTATGCACGTGTTGGTACACCATATTGCCCTGAACACGACTTGCCGATGGTTGCGCAAACCGTTTCTGAAATGGTCGATGCGGTAAAAAACCTTGAGGAAGGTACAGCACTCATGTTGCTTGCCCCAGTGGTACGTGAGCGTAAGGGTGAATACAGTAACCTGTTCGAACAACTACAAGGTCAAGGTTTTGTACGAGCGCGTGTAGATGGCGAAATCATTGATATTGATACGCCACCAGAACTCGACAAAAAGAAAAAACACACCATCGAAGTTGTGGTTGACCGTTTTAAAGTGCGTGATGACTTAGGTAACCGTATTGCTGAATCATTTGAAACCGCACTTCGTTTAGGTGGCGATATTGCTGTTTTATCATGGATGAATGGCGAACACCCAGATCGTGTTTTTTCTGCAAAGCACTCATGCCCTGAATGTGACCGTGCTGTGGCAGAGCTTGAGCCACGTTTATTCTCATTTAACAACCCATTCGGTGCCTGCCCTGTTTGTGATGGATTAGGTACACGCAGTCATTTTAGTTCTGAAAAGCTCATTCCAAATCCTGATCTTGCAATTAGTGAAGGAGCAATTCGTGGATGGGATCGTCAACGTCCATATTACTATTCAATGCTACAAAAAGTTGCCGACCATTTTGGTTTTCAACTTGATACACCTTGGAACCAGTTAGATAAAGACACTCAAAAGAAATTCTTACAAGGCACCGGCAAAGAAAAAATCGATTTAAGCTATATCGATGAGCGCGGTCGTAAACATAATCGCGTGCAACCTTTTGAAGGGATTTTGCCGCACCTTGAACGTCGTTACCGTGAAACTGAAAGTAACTATGTACGTGATGATTTAGCTCAATATCTCTCTAATGCAGCGTGTGATGCATGTGATGGCTCACGTCTAAATGAAATTTCACGTCATGTTCGTGTAAAAGACAAAACTATTGCCGACATTACCCGCATGTCGATTGGTGATGCCGAAAGTTACTATCAAGATTTAAACCTTGAAGGTGCTAAAGGTGAAATCGCCGATAAAATCTTTAAAGAGATTCGTGAACGTTTACATTTCTTGGTGAGTGTTGGACTTAACTATTTAAGTTTAGCTCGTTCTGCCGAAACGTTATCGGGTGGTGAAGCACAGCGTATCCGTTTAGCCTCACAAATTGGTGCAGGTTTAATGGGCGTCATGTATGTACTCGATGAACCGTCTATTGGTTTGCATCAACGTGATAACGATCGTTTATTACAAACCCTGATTCGCTTACGTGATTTAGGCAACACGGTATTAGTTGTTGAACACGATGAAGACGCTATTCGTGCAGCCGACCATATTATTGATATCGGGCCGGGTGCGGGTGTACATGGCGGCGTGATTATTGCTGAAGGAACTTATGATGAATTGGCTGAACATGCCGACTCACTCACAGGACAATACCTTTCTGGCAAACTCAAAATTGAAGTGCCAAAAAAACGCACTGAGTCGCCACGTCCAGATGAAGTCATCAAACTTTCAGGTGCAGCAGGCCACAACTTAAAAAATGTCGATTTAACCATTCCTCTTGGCATTATGACCTGTGTGACTGGCGTTTCAGGTTCAGGTAAATCGACACTCATTAACCGTACTTTGCTTCCATTGGCAGCTACACAGCTCAATGGGGCAACGACTTTAACGGCTGAAAAGTTCGACTCAATTGATGGTCTACAACATCTAGATAAAGTCGTTGATATTGACCAAAGTCCGATTGGACGTACGCCACGTTCTAACCCTGCAACGTACACAGGTTTATTTACCCCTATCCGTGAGTTATTCGCTCAAACGCCAGAAGCGAAAGCTCGTGGTTATAGTGCGGGTCGTTTCTCGTTTAACGTAAAAGGCGGACGCTGTGAAGCCTGTGAAGGCGACGGTATGATCAAGGTCGCAATGCACTTCTTACCAGATATGTATGTGCCTTGTGATGCCTGTCATGGCAAACGTTATAACCGTGAAACGCTTGAAGTGGGCTATAAAGGCAAAAACATTTCTGACGTTTTAGAAATGACCGTTGAAGATGCTGCTGAGTTCTTTAGTGCCATTCCAGTCATCCACCGCCGCTTAGAAACCTTAACTCAGGTGGGCTTAGGCTATATTCGTTTAGGTCAGGCTGCGACTACACTTTCTGGTGGTGAAGCGCAACGTGTAAAACTTGCACGTGAGTTAGCTAAACGAGATACGGGCAAAACGCTTTATATTTTGGATGAGCCGACGACTGGTTTACATTTTCACGACATAGCCAAACTACTTGATATCTTGTATGAGCTTCGTAATAAAGGTAATACAATCGTAGTAATTGAGCATAATTTGGACGTGATTAAAACAGCTGACTGGATTGTGGACTTAGGGCCTGAAGGTGGGTCTGGCGGTGGTCAAATTATCGCACAAGGAACCCCTGAACAAGTTGCTGAGATTGGGATTTCACATACAGGAAGATTCTTAAAACCATTAATCACTGGATAAGTTTTACTTATGTCGAAACGATATATTCCTGTTAAAGAACGTTGGCAACATCATCACGAACCCACAATTTTATCCTTTGTAGCTGGCTGGATTAATGCTGTAGGATTTATAGCTTTATTCGGCATTTATACCAACCACGTCACAGGCTATATTATTACTGCAAGTAAAGAGACCATTTTAGGTGGCATAGGTGTATGGGCTTTACTCCTATTTACTTTTATTTGTACTATTGGATTTACAGCTTGGTTTGAGAAGCGCTGGCAGCATAAGTTCCCCAATATTTTATTAACCTTTCTTATCTTTGAAACAATATTTCTAATATTATTTATGTTAGCTGGTGTATATTTTGGTCCATTTGAAACTTTAAGTCAGTTTGGTACTATTGCAACTGCAATGTTAGGAATCATTGCAATGGGAATAAGAAATGCGATTATCCGAACTTTATTATCCTCTATGGCAACCTCAACACTTATGACTGGTAATATTGCACAATTGACAATTGACATAATAACTATCTACGGCCTATCAAACACGACAAATGAAGAAAAATATCTTGCGAAAAAAAATATTTCTAAAATATTACCAACCGTATTATCTTTTTCTTCAGGAGCAATTTTGGGTGCTATAGGCTATTTAAAATTATCTTTTTTTTGCATTTTAATTCCTATCATATTGATGGTCTATATATGCTATAGAGAATGGGTGGGAGGTTACCAAAAAAATCTTTAAGTGACGCCTTTAAGAAAATTTTACTAATTTTCTACAGTATTCTTGCCTTTTGCCTTGGCTCGTAATAGGGATTTATCAGCTTTTTCTAATAACTCTATCCATCCCGAAGCTCCAACAGCTAAACCAATACTCACTGATACCTGAAAGACTCCACCATTATTTGGCAGAACGGTCTGTCCTTTTGAAATAATACAACGAATATCTTCTGCCAACTGAAAAGCATCATTAATCTGAATGTTTTCTATTAAAACAAGGAATTCATCTCCCCCATAACGAACAATTAAATCCGAACTTCGAATATTTTGCTTTAATTGCTCGGCAATACTGACAATGACGCGATCACCTACAATATGCCCATACTGATCATTAACTCGTTTAAAATGATCGATATCAATAATCATCAGACAGGTTTTTGAAAATTTATTTGGATAACTCTCAACAATTTTTAAATATTCTGCTAGAGCCAAACGATTAGATACACCAGTTAAAGGATCTGTATTGGCTATATTTTTAAGTTGAAATTCAAATGCATCTCTTTGCTTGAGCATTTTTTGCAAACGATCAATTGCCTCAAACAGTGAAATAAACTCACCCTTTTTAGAATTCAAATCATCTACTGGATAGTCTGTACTCTGAGACAACTCAAGAATTAAAGTACGCGCTTGAATAAGAGGTTCAAAGACTCTTCTCTTTGCATAAATTAAAGTGAGTAAAGCAGCCGCTAAAGATATGCTCGAAATAAGTAAAGTCAGAAAGAATTTCTTTTTTGCTAAGTATTTCTCTTGAACTGCAATTGAGACACTCTTGTTAAGTAGAAACTTTTGTAAATCAATAACGGTGGTAAATTTACCAACAATATGGTCGGTAAGTTGATTAGCCGTTAAGTGATAAGCCTCGTGTTTTTGGCTTTCATCTAAAAGCTGACCAACAATAGGCACGCCTTTATCCAAAAACTCAGTTTTAACTCTTGAATAAAGCCGATGATATTCTTGAGTCTTAGCCTGTTCAGACTGTAATGTGTCTACAAGCGCCCATAAATATCGTGCTTGTTGTTGAGTCTGCAAAGAACGGGCGCGATTGTCATTGGGAATCGTTTCTTTAAAAGTAATGGGTGCAATAACATTGGATGCAGTGCGACCAGCCTGATCCCGCATATCGGTTAATACAACAATCAAAGTAAAATAGTTATTAATTTGGCTGTCTTTACTTTTTAACTGTAACATCAGCTTTTGCAACACATCTCGGCAGCTATCCCAAGCACCAAACATCGCTAAAATTGCATTATCAAGCTTTTCGGAAGTTCTCGCCTGCTTGGGTGTAGCAACATAATCATCTACAACTGTACGTGCGCGCTTTAAGTCACTCTTAAATTTAGTATTTAAAATATCAGCTAAATCTGAATAGCCCTCTTCTCTTAAAACTCGAATCGTTTCATCAATTTGTTGATCAACACTAAGACGATATTGTTTTAAATTCTTTTGGTTTTTTAGAAAGTCAGCAGAGTTACTCGACATTAATTTATTTGCTGGCGCACGTTCTTTTGATACTTTATTTGCAACTTCAGCAATTAATTTTAAGCTTTTGATTTCAATCAAAGCTTGTTTGGTTTTTAAATATTCTTGATAGCTACTGACAATAAGAGGCACAGCCATAAACAGTAACGACAGAATAATGACCAACATAAAGAAAAATAGTCGATTACTGATATGTTCTGAACGTAATCCTGACATTTCTAGTTGGTACTCCGTAAATGTCCTACCATAATCACTGCTAAGGAATGAAGTAAGTAATGCGCATCCTAGCACTTTACTGAACAGAAGTTCAGCAACAAAGCTCAGGTAATATGATTAAGGGCGTCATCTTTACATTTCATAAAATATCTCATCGAATATGTAAATGATGGAATGACTATATTAAATCTCTATTTTACAAATACAGTAAGCTTCATAATTTTATAAAAACCTGCTTTTGTTGTTAAATGGCTCTCCAAACATCAGAAACCCAAGATTAAATTGGATTTATTTTTATACAAAGAAAAAACGTTAAATTTCATGTAATTTTTTTAACAAATATTAATGTTTTCTTATAGATAAAAAAAAGCTCAACCTTGGGGAAAGCTGAGCTCGTAAAGTCTGATGTGATGCCACATCGTATCTGGTAAAGTCTTACTAACTTTAAAAATGTTAGGTAGTAAACTTTGCAATTGAATTGTGTGACTTATCTCTAATTTTGTAAAGTTGATTAAATTGATCAGAATTAATTTTTTAATCGTTTTTTTGATTTAAAAACGTATTTTTTTGCCTTATTCAATTATATAATAATTCAAAATAGATAGATTATTTAGATAAACTTATCAAAATAGTGTTAACCATTACTCAAAATTTATAAAAACTGAAACAAGAACAATATTTGAGTGGTTATTTAATAAACAAATCGACACATTGGTTAACGTTAAAACCGATTAACAAAATCATTTTTTCCAATTGTAAATGTAATTATTTTTAAATCATTTGATGCTAATTCCTTATGAAGCTTAAGGTTTAGCTTCTTGTTAATGCTAATTTTTTTACTTGGTTGACATAAACCAATTCAATTGATGGTTATTTAACCATTTTTAACATAAGTGTCAAATTTCCTTAACATTACAATTCAACTATTATTGACTTCATAAATTGTTACAATACAATGACCCCAGCTTTATCTCTTGTTAACGCTGGAAATGATTATGAAAAAACTTGGTTTAGCCACTGCTGTATTATTAGCCATGACCGGTGCTCATGCTTATCAATTTGAAGTTCAAGGTCAATCTGAATATGTTGACACAACTGCAAACGATAAAAACTTCACTGGTGACGTTGCTGGTACATACTACTTAAAAAATGTTGATACCACTAAAGGTCCTTTAGCTGAAGCAGCTTTCTTGAACCAAGCTTCTAGCGTGTCTTTAGGTTACAGCTACCAACAATATGACCAAAACAACGGCTTAAACTACCGTGTAGGTACATACGGTGTTAAAGGTGAGGCATACGTTCCAACTCCTTACCTTCCTGTATATGCTAGCGCTACTTATAACCACACTGACGTTGATGGTAAAAACGCGATTTCTCGTGATGACCAAGGCGACCGTTATGCATTAGAAGTTGGTGCAATGTTGTTACCTAACTTCTTGATGACTGTTGGTTATACAAGCGTTGCTAATCAATTCGCTTTAGATAACTTCGGTATCATCAGCAACGGTATCTACTCTGCTGTTAACCAAACTGCTGCAATCCAAAACGATCAAGATGCTGTTACAGCTCGTGCTAAATATGTAGGTCCAATCGACGGAACTAACATGGCAATCGGTTTTGAAGCTGCTGGTGCTTTCGGTCAAGAAAACCAATACGGTTTAAAAACTGACCTTTACTTAACTCCTAAGTTAAGCGTTGGTGCTGCATTCATCGGTAACGATGGCGTAGCAAACATCAAAGGTAACGACCTTGGTGAATTCCGCCAAGCTTGGGGTGGTAACGTAAACTACTTCATCACTCCAGCAGTAGCTGTTGGTGCGTCTTACATGAAAGCTGACGTTAAAAATGCAAGCAACGATACTCAAACTATCGGCTTAAATGCTAAATTCCGTTTCTAATTTAATTTAGAAATTGAATTCAAAAAAAGGACTCAATTGAGTCCTTTTTTTATGGTTGTTAACTTCGTACGATATTTAAGAAATGTAAATGACGCTCATACTGGTCAATAATATCCTGAATCAAATCTTCTTGAGTCCAGTCCATTACATCATAGTTTTGTCCACCCTCTCTCAAAAATACCTCGGCTTGGAAATATTGCCCGTCTTCAGCTTCTGTACGTCCAATTAAAAAACTTGGGGGTACTGTTTCACGTGAAACAACTTTATAAATAAAATTAATTTCATGATGGTGATCGACTCGAAGTTGCATACCATCTTCAACTTCACTAATCGATACCTCAAGGTGACGACGCTTAAACTCATGCTTAATATTTTCAAAAGCACTATAAACTTGCTTTTCAATATATTGCTTCACCTCTTCTTCACTATGTGGATAGTGCATGATTAGGCCTAAACGTTGCTGCCAGCTTCTCGGATTATGAATTGCACGTGGGGTAATTCGAGCTTCCTGAATTGCTTGCATTTTCGTGACATCAAGATGCAAAGCTTTTATTAATCCCCAGCTCATTAAAAGCATGACCACAGTAAATGGCAATGCACTCATAATGATTGAAGACTGCAATGCAGCAAGTCCACCTGCTAAAAGTAAAATAATAGCCAGCACTGCCATGAGTACTGTCCAAAACAAACGTTGCCACGTCGGTGAGTTATCAGTTTTTGCTGTTAAGTAATCAGTAACCAGCGCACCAGAGTCAGCCGAAGTCACAAAGAAAAGAATAACTAATATTGTTGCAATAACATTCATGACACCAGACCAAGGTAAGTGTCCTAAAAATTCAAATAATGCAACTGAAGAGTCTTGCTGAACAGCCTGAATGAGAGTGGTTTGATGTTCCTGAATAATACTAAATAATGCAGCATTTCCTAAAAAACCCATCCAGATAATGGTAAAACCAGTCGGAATAAGTAGGACACCCATAATAAATTCACGGATAGTACGTCCACGTGAAACCCTTGCGATAAACATACCCACAAATGGTGACCATGAAATCCACCAAGCCCAATATAAAATAGTCCATCCCCCAATCCATCCATTTGGCTGATAAGCATATAAATTGAATGTCATGGTAAATAGGTTAGAAATATACTGGCCCGTGTTTTGAATAGTAGTTTGCAGTAAATAAATACTAGGCCCGGCGATAAAAACAAATACTAATAAGATTAAAGCTAAAACTAGGTTTAGCTCTGATAAACGTTTGACTCCTTTATCAAGTCCTAAGAACACAGATAATGAAGCTAAAATACTCACAAAAATAATGAGCAAAACTTGAATATGAGTGCTTTGCTCTATACCGAGTAAATAATGTAAACCAGAGTTAATTTGAGTAACACCAAAACCCAGAGAAGTCGCTACACCAAATACAGTACCAATGGTCGCAAAGATATCAATGCTGTCACCCCACGGCCCATAAATCTTTTTACCAATGAGTGGATAAAGAGCAGAACGGGTCTTTAGGGGTAAATTATGACGATAAGCAAAATATGCTAATGCTAAACCAACCACTGCATAAATTGCCCACGCATGTAAGCCCCAGTGGAAAAAAGTCACACGTAAGGCTTGCTGGGCTGCATCAATAGTCTGTGCATCTCCACTTGGTGGATTGACATAATGCATGACAGGTTCAGCAACACCGAAAAACATTAAGCCAATACCCATACCCGCAGTAAACAGCATGGCAAACCATGAACCGTTACCATATTCAGGCTGGCTATGGTCAGGCCCTAATTTAATTCGTCCAATCGAAGAACAGGCAATATAAATGAGCAGAATAAGAAAGAAAGCAACCGATAAAACATAAAACCAGCTAAATGAATCAGTGATCCACTGTTTTAAATGCTGCGTTAGAAGTTCGAAAGAACTCGGAGCAATCACAACTACTGCCAAGAACAAAGCAATAATGATGACCGTACCCAAAAAGACATTGGGATTAACATTTGCGAACCAACTCGTTTGTTTGGAAGGCATAAATCCTCCATGTTATTTTTAATGAAAATGACAGGCATAAAGCCAATAAAGACATTCAGGAATGAATAAAGCTATATCTTTCAATAGAGAAAGCTGATAATACTTTAAATAAACTTAAAGAATATTGCAGTTACAAAGGTGTAAATAAATTGAAACACCTCCTTCTTTATTTATCAGCATTCTTTTTGGGTGCATGTGAGATGTACTGTAATGCAATTAAACGCGTAACGATAAGTGCTAGATACATGACTCCACAGAACATTTGTAGCATTGCTAAAACACGTGCTGGTGAACTAAGAGGCATTAGGTCGGACAGCCCTGTTGCTGACTGCAAACTAAAGCTTAAAAACAGTAAATCTAGCCAGGTTTGTATGTGATGAACATGGTTTGGATTTTGAAAGCTATTGGGAATTAATAGCTGACAAATGTTGTATAAAAGCGCAAAACCCCAAGCAATTAATGTAAAAACAGCTGCGGCTGCAAACAGTTCATCTCGTGTTAAATATCGGTCGGCAAACATATAACGAAATAAACCATAAGCTGCCGAAAAATAAGCTAAAGCTTCACAAGTATGGGCAAAAATTTGGATCGTTAAATTGCCATAGCCTAATAAAATAAATGCTGAAGATAGAATTGCTCCACCTACAAATGTGAGACCTAAAAAAGTGAACATCGGAGTTTGACGAATAACCTTAGCAATAATAAGTAAAGCAAGAACTCCCAACGCCCAAGTGAAGGTTCTATATACCTCATTATCAAAAGTCAGCATGGCCAAAATAAGTAAAATGAATTGCACAAACAGCAACCATGCCGAAGGCAGCAATCGAAAGCTTGCCCAGAACTCGATGATAGATCGCATTTAATTATTTTCCGTTTTTTCGTTATGTTTTGAATTATAGAAAATCATACTGTACAAAAAATAGGATAAACAAGTTGTTCTTTATTAAGGAGCTTCTTATTAATAATTATATGGGAGAAACAAAAAAAGCCCCGCAGGGCTTTTTATGAAATATTTAATACGTTTTGATTTTAGTGATCTGATGCACCAGAAGCACCAATACCTGTCATTGAACGTACATATTGTGCATCGAAAGCAGCGCGTTCTTTTTTCGCACGTGCTGAGTTATCAGTCACGGAGAAGAACCAGCAGCAAAGGAATGACAATGGCATAGCAAATAACGCAGGACCGTTGAATGGGTTAATTGGTGTATCAGAGATCTTTAACGTATCTACCCAAACTGCTTTAGATAAGATAATCAGTACAACTGCGGTTACTAAACCAACCACCCCACCGATAACTGCTCCACGAGTGGTTAAACCTTTCCAGAACATTGAAAGAACAAGTACTGGGAAGTTTGCACAACACGCTACAGAGAACGCTAAGCCCACCATGAACGCTACGTTTTGCTTTTCAAACAAGATACCCAAAATCATGGCAAAGATTGCTAAACCAAGTGTTGCAATTTTTGACATACGGAGTTCAGAAGCTGGAGTCGTTTGACCTTTCTTAAATACGTTAGCGTATAAGTCGTGAGAAATTGCAGATGCACCTGAAAGTGTTAAACCAGCAACAACAGCAAGAATCGTTGCAAACGCTACCGCTGAAATGAAGCCCATAAATAAGTCACCGCCTAAAGCGTCACTTAAATGCACGGCTGCCATATTGTTACCACCAACAAGCTCAAGCTTGCCTGTCATAGCCATTTTTGCAACATCAAGGAACTGTGGATTGTTTGATACAAACAGGATCGCACCAAAACCAATAATGAAAGTTAAAAGATAGAAGTAACCAATGAAACCTGTTGCAACTACAACCGACTTACGCGCTTCTTTTGCATCTTTCACGGTGAAGAAACGCATAAGAATATGTGGAAGACCTGCTGTACCAAACATGAGTGCTAAACCAAGAGATAAGGCATCAATTGGGTTTGCTGCAAGTTTACCCGGACCCATAATTTTAGAAGCGTCTTCAAAGCTGATGCTATGAACTTTACTAAAGACTTCAATTGATTGGGTAAACATATTGCTGAAACTAAATCCAACTGCTTTCATGACCATAAATGCCATGAAGGTCGCACCGCTCAGTAACATCACTGCTTTAATAATTTGTACCCATGTGGTTGCCAACATGCCACCAAAAATTACGTATGCCATCATTAAGAGACCAACGATGACAACCGCAATGTTGTAGTTCAAACCAAATAGCAATTTGATGAGCTGACCTGCACCTACCATTTGCGCAATTAAGTAAAAAGCGACCACAACAAGTGAACTCAAAGCAGCTAAAGTACGAACCGGTTTTTCTTCAAGACGGAATGACACGACATCGGAAAGGTTATATTTACCGAGGTTACGTAAGCGCTCTGCTACCAAGAATAAAACGATTGGCCAACCGACCATGAATCCGAGTGAATAAAGCAAGCCATCAAAACCAGAGCTAAACACCATTGCGGAAATACCAAGGAAAGACGCCGCTGACATATAGTCACCTGCAATCGCCAAACCATTTTGGAAACCACTAATTCCCCCACCCGCAGTATAGAAGTCTTGTGCTGATTGAGTTTGTTTTGCAGCCCATTTAGTAATGAACAGTGTGAAACCAACAAAGATGACAAACATGATAATAGCATGCCAGTTGGTTGCTTGTTGCTCTGCTTCACCTAAGTCTGGGCTTGCCATAGCAACAGTTGAATAGAGCGATGCTGCACCCATTAGGGCTTTCGCTTTTAATGAATTCCATTTCATATTAGTGTAATCCTTTCTCGTGCGTGATGGCTTCAACTTCCTTCAACGCTTCTTCACTCAGTTGGTCAAGGGTATTATTTGCGATATAGGAATAGACACCACAGAGTAGGAAAGATAAAACAATAATTCCTAAACCTAGCGGGATACCCCATGTCGTTACACCACCACTAAAGGAACTCATCAAAAATTCTTTGTTGTAGCCCACAAGTAGCATAAAGCCCACATAAAGCACTAACATGATGATTGTGAGCGTCCAGCTTAATGCACTTTTTTTCTTGACCATTTTTTGAAACTTTGGATTGCGTAGAATCTGTTCTACTTGGCTCTGATCCATAACCAAACTCCTTACCTAGTGCCCAACCTTGGTCACTTTTTTTTAATGTATTTTTTCATAATTAAAGTTAGCAAGATTCGAGCTTAGTCGTAACTTAGACTTTGGTCGTTAAAATTTAATCAATTTATAGCTTTGTTTCGGCATAGGTTATGATAGACACAAGGTTTCACTTACGTAGGTCATATGAACAGCTGGCTGATTATTGGGGTTCTCACTCTTTATATTGCGCTTTTATTTGTCTGTGCTTTTTTTGGTGAGAAGCATGCCAGTCGTCTCGGCACACGTGGCCGCATGTTTTTATTTAGTCTAACTTTAGGTGTTTACTGCTCTTCATGGACATTTTATGGTGCAACTGGCGCTGCCGTACGTGAAGGCGTCATCTTCTTGCCTATTTATTTAGGACCACTTTTATTTGTCTGGTTTGGTTATGACATCTGGCGACGTTTAGGCCGAGTTCGTCAGCACCATGCGATTTCCTCGATCGCTGACTTTGTCGCAGCACGCTATGGTAAAAGTGGTGTACTCGCCTCTCTAGTCACTATTCTTGCCGTTATCGCGATTATTCCTTACCTCGCATTACAGCTACGTGCTATTGCTTTAAGTACTTCTGTCATTATGGAGCAAAACTCGCACATTCATACCACTACTAATAGCGTGTTATTACTCACCAGTGTACTCGCAATTTTGGCCATGATTTTTGGTACACGGCAAATTGCAAACACGGAACAACACGGCGGCCTTATGCTTGCTGTTGCATTTGAGTCGTTCGTGAAGTTATTTGCCTTACTTTGCGTCGCTTTATTTTTTATTTTTGAATCACCAGCTAACCTGAGCCAAATGACCTCTGATGTAAACCAGACTTTTCAGGAAGTACAGCTCTTTGGTGTCCCTGAAACTTTCTGGATTCAAACTTTGCTGGCAGGTTTAGCGATTATTTGTTTACCACGTCAGTTCCACGTGGCAGTGGTTGAACTACGCGATGAAAAGCATATTCGTGGTGCGCGTAAGTGGTTCGCGGTTTATCTCATTTTGACTATTCTTGCGATTATTCCAATCGCAAGTTGGGCTTTGCATGCTGCACCCAAATTCCTGACCGTACCCGATGTGGCTGTACTGTCCTTACCTTTAAGTTATAACCAAGAGTGGCTCGCTTTATTGGCCTTTTTGGGCGGCTTTTCAGCCTCCACAGGTATGTTACTGGTGTCATCAGTTGCCTTGTCTATCATGCTCAGTAACGATTTGATTATGCCTGCCTTATGGCGTTTTAAATTGCTGTCGCGTCATGATAAACATTTACCTAAAGTTCTTAAATTCAGCCGTCGTATTAGTATTGTCGCAGTAATGCTACTCGGCTTCTTATTTTTCCATTTCTTTAATGATATTAACCAGCTTTCAGTATTTGGATTATTGGCGTTTAGTGCTGTAGCTCAGTTTGCACCTGCACTGATTGGTGGGCTGTATTGGCGAGGTGGAAGTCGTCAAGGAGTTTATGCAGGGCTCATCGTTGGATTTTTAATGTGGAGTTACACCTTACTCTTTCCAACCATATTACGTAGCTTACCAGAAGCCTATCAGGAAACTGCACAAAGTATTTTGCTCTTCGGCCCATTTGGCATAAATGCTTTACGTCCAGAGTCACTTTTTGGTTTTGAGTCATTTGCTCCTTTAACTCATGGCGTGATTTGGTCGCTCGGTTTAAATATTCTGTTATACATCTGGATTTCAAAAATTTATCGACCAAGTGTGGCAGAACAAATTCAGGCAGAAAGCTTTTTTTATTATGAAACCAAGCCTTTACCTTCACCGCATACCTCTACCGATTTAACTTACCTTCCACATGACGCAGCTCGCTTAAAAGTGGGTGATCTATTTGCCTTAGCCAAAAGAATTACAGGTGAGCAACCAACCACACAAGCATTCGAGAACTTTTGTGAGCAAAACCATCTCACACTCAATCCAAATACGATTGCCAATGGCATGTGGTGGCGTTTTACCGAGCAATATCTAGCAGGTATTATCGGTGCAGCTTCTGCACGTACCTTGCTAACCACAGCAATGATCAATAACGGCCTCGCTTTAGGCCAAGTCGCTAATATTTTAGACCAAGCCTCACAATGGCAACGTTTTAATCAAAATCTGCTCATGACCATGATTGACCACATGACCCAAGGAGTGAGTGTAGTTGATAAAAATATGTGTTTGGTCGCGTGGAACAATCAATATTTAAAACTATTTGGCTATCCAAAAGACCTTGTTTATGTGGGCTGTCCTATTGCCGACCTAATTCGTTATAACGCTGAACGTGGCGAATGTGGTCCCGGTTCAGTCGAAGAACATGTGCGCAAACGTCTTCACTGGATGAAAGTCGGCAGCGCTCATGAGTTTGAACGTATCCGTAAAGACGGCCGCGTAATTCAAATGCGAGGTAACCCAATTTCAGGCGGTGGCTTTGTCACCACATTTGCTGATATTACCGCTTTCCGTGCGAACGAAGCCGTACTTGAAGCTCGCGTAAAAGATCGAACTCAACAGCTTGCTGATGCTTTATCTGAGCAACAACTTGCACGTGAGCAAGCCGATATGGCCAATATGTCCAAGAGTCGATTTATTGCCGCGGCAAGCCACGATCTTTTACAACCCATGCACGCTGCTCGTCTATTTAGTACTGTTCTTGAGCAAAGTATTTCGACAGAAGAAGACCGCCAAACCTTACAACAACTTGACCGAGCACTCTATGGTGCCGAGAGTATGCTGTCTGCCCTGCTCGATATTGCTCGTTTAGAAGGTGGTAGTATCCAGCCAAAAAGACAGCCTTATCCTTTGCATGATTTACTCAGTGACCTTGAGTTGCAGTTTAAATCGATCGCTGCACAGCGAAACATTTCCCTAAAAGTTCATGATGTATCGTTCTGGATTGATACCGACCCACAGTGGATTCGTCGTATTATTCAAAACTTTGTCAGCAATGCCTTACGCTACACCGCCAAAGGTCGAGTAGTCGTAGGTGTGCTCCGTTCTGCACAGCAGCCGAATCATATTCGAATTGGCGTTTGGGATACTGGCCCTGGTATTGCCGAAGAACAACGAGTTAAGCTGTTCCAAGAATTTGAACGTTGTGGGCATTTATCACCTTGGGGTGAACAAGGCTTAGGACTAGGGCTTGCGATCGTACAACGTATGACTGGCTTGCTCAATTACCCAGTTCACGTTTACTCAGAGTTGGGCAAAGGCTCATGCTTTATGATTGAGGTACCTATTGTCGAGCCACCAAAAGTTACAACACCAGCTGTACAAGCTGTGCCTTTAAAAACCAAAGCGTACCGTATTTTGTGCTTAGATAATGACGAAACGATTTTAGAGGGTATGAGTAGTTTATTAGGGCGATGGGGTTATCAGGTATTCAAAGCTACTGAACCTGAACAGGCTTTAGACATTATTCAAAAAGAGAATATTCAGGTTTGGCTCATCGACCAACACTTAAATAACAATCAACTTGGTGTTGATTTTATTAATCAAAATCGTCAACACGATGTTCCAGTTGCTTTAATTACTGCTGACTCCCATCCTGAGTTACCACAGCAATTAAAAGAATTAAATATCGTTTTACTGAAGAAACCACTTAAACCTGCCTCATTAAGAGCTTGGTTATCTGGACTTAAAATTGCCAACACAGCTGACTAATTATTTTCATCTCTCAAGCTTTTTATAGGTTTGGGAGATATTTTTTGGCAAAAATTATGCGATTAATTTAAGCAAATAGGCAGAACTGCTCAAAAAGTCTTCTTTTAGGCCATGAATGATTGACCAAAGTTTCCAATGCTTACTTTCCTATGGCAAAGCTCACCTTTTTTGTAAGTGAACACGTGTACACCTAGTTACAATTTAATAAACCAATGTTTTTTAAAAATATTATTTACTTAAAAACACCATATAAGACTTTAGTCGTATTCTACTTGCATTCTTCATGGCACATAAATATTCCAAACGTATTTTATATTTGAACTTACTTCTGCCTATAGCCAGCTCTTGAATTAAAGCAAAGGACAACTGCCATGAATATTTCTGATAACAACCCGCAAGGGCAACTTTCATCTCAACAGTTTTATCGTCAATATAGTGCTAATGCCTTACTTCCAGAATTAGATTGGCAAAGTATTTTTCCTCATAGCAAGCTTAGCGAATCGCATATCAAAGCACTTAATACAATTTATCAGTGTGCTGTACCACTCGCGCTTAATGTATTTCATGATCTAAATTTTGATGTATTTGCACCTGCTGCTTATCATCCTCAAGGTTTAGGTTTATTTGATAAGTTAGCTCAACAGGAAGAGAATTTTCTAAAAGTTCTTAGTACTGAAAGTGAAAATCTTGACCATGACACACGTCATCAAATCTGGAGTATGCTTCTACGTGGTGGCGCTGTTTTAGTTTTCAAAGCTTGGCTAGGTCATGTCAAACTTGGCGAAAACCAGTTAGATATGACTCAGTTTGATGAGCTTTCTGACTTACTGTTTATTAAAACACCTCCTCATCAACTTGCTGAACGTCTGCATGTTGATGAAAAAGCAAAACTCGACCATATCTTCTTAATGTATGGCAATGACATTTTCCTTGATCGATTCAACAGTCTCGAAACAGCTGCTCTGTTTGTTGATTTAGGTGTTTATGATGCAGCTTTCTTAAGCTTGCGTGATGACCGTGTAGCTGAATATTTAAAAAGTAAAGGCTATGTGACCCAAGAACAGATCGATGATTTGCAATGTGCGCTTAACCCACTGTACTGCGACAGCCTCACACCTAAGCAAGATTGTCTTGCCTAAGTGGAACATAAAAAAAGACCTCAATTGAGGTCTTTTTTTATTTTTAAATTTTCTTATCTTCAATATTTAATGCGCTAATTGCCAGTACAGCTTGGGTACGATTTTGCACACCTAATTTTCTAAAGATAGCTGTCACATGCGCTTTAATCGTTGCTTCCGAAACATCGAGTTCGTAGGCAATCTGTTTATTTAGCAAACCTTCAGCAACCATCATCAAAACACGGAATTGCTGTGGTGTTAAAGACTGAATACGTTCTGCTAAAGCAGTTTCATCTGCCGCTCTTGGATCAAGATTAAGATTTGACGGTAGGTTTGGTGGTAACCAAATTTCGCCATCTAAAACTTGACGAATCGCCTCACCAATATGACTTGGATGAGCCGATTTAGGAATATAACCCATCGCGCCATGCGCAATTGCACGCTGAATAATTGAAGTTTCTTCATGCGCAGAAACTACAATAATTGGAATAGCAGGATACTGAGCTCTTACATAAACAAGAGCGGAGAAACCTGAAGCACCCGGTAAATTTAAATCGAGTAACACTAGGTCAGGTTCTGCCCCATTTTCCAAACGCTCATAAAACTCATCAACCGAAGCTGTTTCATGAATTTGTGCCTGTGGCAGGCTATAACGTACTGCTTGAATTAAAGCATGACGAAACAAAGGATGATCATCAACGATTAAAATATTCATAAGCGATTAAAGTAATCTTGAGCATAAGTATGGCCTATTGTAACCCTACTATTTAGATGAAAGATACGTTCATCGTATCCATTTTTATGCAAAATATTGATAAATGCATAACTTAGACAAAATTTTTCAGATGTTTTTTAACTTTTAATAAAAATTAATCTGTTTTTTATATAAGCTTCTTTTTTATTATAAAAAATATATCACCTATAATTATATAAAATAAAAACAGTAGCTTAATAGAAAACCAAACTATAAAAATCCATGATTAATCTTTTATATTTAAAACTGATAAGGTTGACCAATTTCGTTATTTTACAGTTTATCGTTGATGTTGATTAATAAGTCCAATGTTCTTTTTTAGGCTTAGGACCAAATTATGACTGGTATCACATCACCAAAACCTTTAAATATTGTTGCCGTTTCTGGTGGCTTAAATACCCCATCTAAAACCGAAAGTCTGGTTCAAGCCATTCTTGATGAATTATCAGAAGCAATCGATGTTAAAGTTCATTTTATTAAATTAAGCGAAATTGGGCCATTACTTGGTGGTGCATTTTATCGCAATCAACTTCCGCAGCGTGTACAAGATGATCTTGCAGCGGTTGAAGCAGCAGATGCTCTAATTGTCGGTACTCCTGTTTACCGTGCTTCTTTTACAGGTCTTTTCAAGCACTTCTTCGATTTTGTTGAACAAACTGCGTTGGTTGACGTGCCTGTACTTTTAGCAGCATCGGGTGGTAGTGATCGCCATGCTTTAGTACTAGAGCATCAGCTTCGTCCATTATTTAGCTTCTTCCAAGCACAAACTTTACCAATTGGCGTATATGCAACAGATCGCGACTTTACCCCTGAATATACGGTGAAAAGCGAGCAACTAACTGACCGTATTACGCTAGCAGTGGCTCGTGCATTACCAATTTTAGAATGGGCACCAGCAAAAGGTAAACGTGCAGAAGTGATCAAATCTAAGACTCAGCAAGCAAATCAAGAACTTGGTATTAACAAGCAAATTGAGCAAGAAGAAGTATTACCTTCAGCAGCTGTACCAAACCTTGATGCAGCAGAGTCTCGTTTGCATCACAAGTCTGGTAAATCATTAACGCATGTTGCCTAAGCGCAATATAGCTAAATAAAAATAACGAATGGGAGAGCGCACCATGACGCAATTACAACAACCGATTAAATTTGCTTATTGGGTACCGAATGTAAGCGGTGGCCTTGTTGTGAGCAACATCGAACAGCGTACAGACTGGAGTTATGACTACAATGTTCGACTTGCTCAGGCAGCCGAAAACAATGGTTTTGAATATGCGCTCACTCAAATTCGTTTTACGGCGGGCTATGGGGCAGAAAACCAGCATGAATCCGTGAGTTTCAGTCATGCATTACTGGCAAAAACTGAAAAGCTTAAGGTGATTGCGGCGATTCTGCCCGGCCCTTGGAAACCGGCACTTGCAGCTAAACAGCTCGCGACAATTGATTATCTAACTGAAGGCCGTATTGCGATTAATGTTGTGAGTGGCTGGTTCAGAGGCGAGTTTGATGCGATTGGTGAGGAATGGCCAGAGCATGACGAGCGCTATGTCCGCTCTGAAGAGTTTATTCGTACGCTAAAAGGAATCTGGACCACCGATAACTATAGTTTCGATGGTAAATACTACCAGTTCCAAAACTACACACTTAAACCAAAACCTCTGCAAAAGCCTCATATTGAAGTGTTTCAAGGAGGTAGTTCACGGGCTGCACGTGACATGGCTTCACGCGTATCTGACTGGTATTTCACTAACGGCAATACGGTAGAAGAAATTCAAAAACAAGTAGAAGACATTCGTACCAAAGCAAAAGCCAATAACCATCAGGTCAAAATTGGTGTGAACGCTTTCATTATTGCTAGAGATACTGAAGAAGAAGCAAAAGCGGTACTTCAAGAAATTATTGATAAAGCCAATACTGAAGCCGTAAATGCCTTTGGCGATGCAACTCGTGAAGCAGGTGCAGCTTCTCCAGAGCAACAAGGTAACTGGGCAAAATCAAGTTTTGAAGATTTAGTGCAGTACAACGATGGCTTTAAAACCAATTTAATTGGCACACCTCAGCAAATTGCAGAGCGTATTGTGGCGCTTAAGAATGTAGGTGTCGATTTGGTTCTTTCCGGATTCTTACACTTTATTGAAGAGGTGGAATATTTCGGAGAAAAAGTTCTACCGCTCGTTCGTGAGTTAGAACTTCAACAGGAAAAGGAGGTAGAAATCCAAGCGAAATCAGCCTAAAAAACTCTAGTTAAAAACAGCGCAAGATAATAAAAACAACAAATTAAAATAAAGATTTATTGGCTCCAAGACTCGGCTTGGAGCTTTTATTTTTAAGGTTTCTCAACTTCTCGAATCACTGTTTCAACTGAATAGCGACACCATTTCGAAAGTACCTCAATGAATTCGTTCAATGCTGTGGGCTCAAAATGACTGACAATCATGTAGCAAGCATTGCCCATGACTTTGAAACATTCATCTATTTGTTCATATTGCTTCACTAAATTTTCAATTTCTTCAAAAGCGCGTTGTTCATTTAAATGCAAATGAATAAATTGTTTATACGAATATTGAACAGCAATGGTGTAATTTTTGATAACCCCTGCATCCATTAATTGAGCAATTCGAGTACCCACCGCCTGCCCCGTCCGGTGAACTCGCTGCCCGATTTCTTTATTGGTTAAGCGGGAATCTTGCTTGAGTAATGCAATAATTTTTAGATCAATCGGGTCTAATTCAATATTCATTTTTCATGGCGAAAGAAAACTGGCGTTAATGCTTTCATAGGACTATAGCCGATTTTGCCAGTAGAGAATAACCTTGTTTTATCTTATACAAACAAGAGTGTTCTCATGAAACAAGCACTATTAGTTATCGATGTTCAAAATGATTATTTTAAAAATGGCAAAATGGAATTGGTTGGACCAGATCAAGCGCTCGATAAAATAAAGCAGCTTGAACAATATTTTAACGAGAAAAATTTACCGATTATTTATGTGCAACATATTAACCCGCCACAAGCGAGTTTCTTTCAAGAAAATACAGATGGGGTTTTACTTCATCCTGAACTTAGTGCTGGCAGTGATTCATTAATCGTGACAAAGCATTATCCAAATAGTTTCTTAGAAACCAATTTAGAAGAACTTTTAAAAGCACATCAAATTGAACAACTCGTGATTACAGGCATGATGACACATATGTGTATTGACTCAGGGACACGTGCAGCCAAAGAACTTGGCTATCAACCCATATTAATTGCAGATGCTACTGCAACACGTGACTTAAGCTATGCTGGAAAGACTACAAAAGCTGAAGATGTACAAACAGCTTTTTTAACTGCGCTGAGTACATTTGCAAATGTACAAAATACTGCTGACTTTTTAGCAAATTCTTAATGGATCTCAATAAAAAGCCCCAAATGGGGCTTTTTAAAATTAGTTTTGCTTATCGGGATAAACCGTTGCAATTAACTGATCTACTACAGCCGGTTCAGCCAAGGTTGAAGTGTCGCCTAAACTATCAAGCTCGTTTGCCGCGATCTTTCTTAAAATACGGCGCATAATTTTACCAGAACGCGTTTTCGGTAATGCAGGTGCCCAATGCAGTGCATCTGGCGAAGCCACAGGCCCAAGCACTTTACGCACCCAGTTGATTAACTCTTTACGCAGTTCTTCCGACTCTGGCACACCCGCCTGTAAGGTCACAAAAGTACAAATGCCCTGTCCTTTAATGTCATGGGGCATGCCCACTACCGCTGCTTCTGCTACTGACTCATGCGAAACAAGAGCACTTTCAATTTCAGCCGTACCTAAACGATGGCCCGAAACGTTTAAAACATCATCAACACGACCTGTAATCCAGTAATAACCATCTTGATCACGGCGAGCACCATCACCTGTAAAATAAGTATTTTTAAAGGTAGAGAAATATGCCTCAATAAAGCGATCAGGATCGCCCCAAATGGTACGCATCTGACCCGGCCATGAATCTTTAATTACAAGGTTACCTTCAGCCGCACCTTCTAACTCATTACCTTCACCATCTACAATGGCGGGTTGAATACCAAATAACGGACGTGTTGCCGAACCCGGTTTTAATGCTGTTGCACCCGGTAATGGCGCAATCAAAATACCACCTGTTTCAGTTTGCCACCATGTATCAACAATCGGGCAGCGGCCTTCACCAACAACGTTGTAGTACCAGTTCCAAGCTTCTGGGTTAATTGGCTCACCAACCGAACCAAGTAAACGCAAACTGCTACGATTACTTTCACGTACAAACGAATCACCTTCTCGCATCATGGCACGAATCGCGGTTGGCGCTGTATATAAAATAGAGACTTTATGTTTATCGACCACATGACCAAGACGTGCCCATGTTGGATATTGAGGTACACCTTCGAACATTAAGGTCGTCGTACCATTTGCTAGTGGACCATAAATCAGATAACTATGCCCTGTAATCCAACCAATATCGGCTGTACACCAGTAAACATCATCTTGTTTTAAATCGAAGACCTCTTTAAAGGTACTGGTTACATAGACTAAGTAACCACCCGTAGTATGCAATACCCCTTTCGGTTTTCCTGTCGATCCCGAAGTATAAAGAATAAATAAAGGGTCTTCTGCCTTCATTGGTTCTGGAGGACAGTTTGCATCTACCTCCATAATAATGAGGTGATACCACAAATCACGGCCCGGTTTCATTTCAATCGGGTTTGCATTGCGGTAAACCACAATCACATTTTCAACGCACTCAGTACCCGGCAACGCTAAAGCCAAATCAACGTTTTCTTTGAGCGGCAAAAGTTTTCCAGCACGTAGGCTTGAGTCTGCAGTAATTACAAGTTTAGCTTGGCTGTCTTCAATACGACTTGCCAACGAGTCTGGCGAGAAGCCACCAAATACCACGCAGTGCACCGCACCAATACGAGCACAGGCTAACATGGCAATTGCAGCCTCCGTCACCATTGGCATATACAGCACAACGCGGTCACCTTTACCAATGCCATATTTCTTTAAAACGTTGGCAAAGCGGCACACTTCATCGTGTAATTCTTTATAAGAAACGATTTTATGACGAGAAGGATGGTCACCTTCCCAAATAATTGCAGGTTTATGTGGATGTTCTTTTAGATGCCTGTCTAAACAGTTTGCTGATACGTTCAACTCACCATCAGCAAACCATTCAATCTTGAAATTGTCTTTGTCAAAACTGGTATTTTTAACTTGGGTAAATGGCTTTATCCAATCGACAATTTTAGCTTGCTCTGCCCAGAATTCATCTGGGTTCTCGATAGAGTGTTGATAACGTTTAAAGTAGTCTGCTTCAACAGTACGAGCTGTTTTTTTAAATTCCTCTGGTACCGGATAGATCTCATTCATACGCAACTTCCTTGATCTTGTGCATCCCATCTCGAGACTGTGGCTATTATTTTACTGGATCTTATTTGTATGCCTTTTCAGTATGATGACTGTTTCAAAGCCTAGACAATCCGACTTTGGTCACATATTGACCACTTACTCAAACATACGAAATTGTGAACATTTTTATAAAATTAAGTTGATTTAAAACATTTGTCTATAGCTTTTCCTTTTATAATTTTTTGAAGATTTGATGGTTTTGATCATCAACAAAGATTATTTTGTCTCTCATATGCAATACAGGAATAAAATAATATGTTTGCCGAAACGTCCTCTTCACGTCCACCACAACTTCCATTTAAAGACAGCCCTTTTTCAATTCATGGTCGCTTTAACCGCATGAGTTATTTGGGTGGCTATGGCCTAATTTATTTAGTCACCCTCATAGGTTATTTCATTTTGGCTTCATTTCTTGGAAGTTTCCAGCTTTCAAGTAATCTATTTAATTTTGAGTTTTACAGTTCTCTTTCTGGCGTAAGTGCTTTAGTGGTCTGGGCTTTTTGGCTATTTTTGATTTATTTAAATATTGTACTCGTTGTTCGACGTTTGCACGATCTAAATAAAAGTGGCTGGATGGGGCTGCTGTTATTTATTCCAGTTGTACAGTTCTTTTTCATGATCTATTTATTGCTTGCTTCCGGTACAGCAGGTCCAAATCAATATGGTCCAGCTCGACCTTCAACCTTTATAGAAAAACTGATGGCTTGGTTTATTTTATTCGCTATTTTGATTAGCCTTATTTCTACCGCAGGCTTTTTTTACTACTTCTCTGGTACCGATACTCTTCAAACCCCAACACAAATTTTACAAAAAGGAACGCAATACTTTTAATTAAAAAACACTTTATTATTTAGTTGAACTCATTATAGTAGGCGCACATTTTATCTCCTACTATGATGAAAGCTAAAAGAGCTTTCATGAATTTATTCAATCGAGACTTGTCGTGGCTGATGAACAAAAATCCTTAACGGATGTTGCAAAAAATACAGGCGAACTTTTGCAAGAAGCAGGTACTAAAACCACCCAAACGGTTTTAGCACATACCGAAAAATATCATGATGCCTATACTACTATCGACAAAATCGTAGATAGTTTTTGGGAACGTGTACCTTATATCTGCATTGCGATTACCGTTTTTATTATTTTTTGGCTACTGACCAAATTATTTAAATTCTTTGTTCGTAAGACTTTAGAAAATCGTTCTTATACTCGCCAAAATTTGGTTCTTGTTTTAAACCGTGTCGGCAGTACAGCAATTTTATTCTTTGGTTTCTTAATTGCGCTTGTCATCATGATCCCAGGGTTCACGCCGGGCCAACTCATGAGTGCCTTAGGGATTGGTTCGGTCGCAATTGGTTTCGCATTTAAGGATATTTTCCAAAACCTACTTTCAGGTATTTTGATTTTATTGAGCGAGCCATTCCGTATCGGTGATTCGATTGTGGTGAATTCACTTGAAGGGACTGTTGAAGATATTCAGATTCGTGCAACGTTCCTGCGCTCACCAGACGGCCGTCGTATTGTTATTCCAAACGCAACTGTTTATACAAGTGCCTTAACGGTAAATACAGCCTATCAACAACGACGCTGTGAGTTCGTAGTCGGTATCGGTTATGATGACGATGAGCAAAAAGCGAAACAAATCATTTTAGATATTCTCAATAATGACCGAAATGTACTGAGTCAGCCTGCTTTCTCAGTTAACGTAACAGCTCTAGCAGACTTCTCGGTTAACCTTACGGTACGCTGGTGGATTAACACCACTGAGACAGATATTTCATCATCTACAAGCACTATTCAAGCCGAAGTAAAACAAGCCTTCAATGCAAATGGCATTAATATTCCTTACCCAATTCAGGAATTAAAAATGGCTGCAAATCATTTGCCATTGAATGTGGAGAACTCAGCTAAATAAACGCCCTAAAATATAAGAAATAGACGTTTCTGTTCTTAAAATACGGTTGCCTAAGCTCACTGCTTGACAGCCGTTTTTTGTGAGTAAATCAACTTCATAAGGAATAAAGCCACCTTCAGGCCCCACAATGACAGTACATGCATAGCCAATACCGTTCGGCATACTCTCGTCAGCATAAGGATGCGCCACATAGGCAGGAGATGTTTCTGAAATGAGGGTTGGCAAAACGTCTTCAACAAAAGGTTTAAAACGTTTATACATTTGAATTTCAGGAACGATGGTGTCACCTGCTTGTTCAAGTCCAAGCGTCACATAGTTATCTATTTGCTGTAAAAATGGAGTTTGCCAATAGCTTTTATCAACGCGATAACTATGGATCAAACTGATTCTTTCAACACCTAAAGTCACACTATCCATTATTAAACGGCGCAAAACTTTAGGTCTTGGTAAAGCCACAATTAAATGAACTGGAAGTTTTGCTGGTACCGCTTCTTCACGAATAGGGCGTATACACACTTCTTGCTCATCAATCGAAACAATTTCTGTGAAATAACGCGCGCCATTACGAATACCAACTTTCAGATTTTGGCCAACCGTAATATCAAGATGTTCACGTAAATGTTGTAATTGGCGCTTTGAATGAATCGACCAGATTTCTGACTGAGTATCTTCAGGTTCTAGTAAAACAATATTCATGGTTTTTCGGCCAAATACCGATTAATCACCCCTATATGTTTTTGTAGCGAACCTTGATTACGCTGCAATACTTTATGCGCCTGTGTAACGAGCTGTTCAGTAGCTTCAGGTTCTGCCAGACAAGCCAACCAGATATCAACGACCTGCTGTGCATCTTGAGCAATCAGCACACCATTTTCATCAATAAATTCATCAACAATCGTTTGAAAGTTGAAGTACCGCGGCCCAACCACTGTAGGTACATTTAAAACCATAGGTTCTAAAATATTATGTCCGCCACCCGGCTCATTTAAAGAACCGCCTACAAAGCACACCTGACTTAAGGCATACCATAACCAAAGCTCACCCATGCTGTCGGCCAAATAAACCTGTGTGCTGGCATGAATACTTTGTCCCATACTTCTACGATGCGTAACTAAATTTAAATTTTGAGAAATTTCAAATACTTCATCGAAGCGTTCAGGATGACGAGGCACAACTATGCATACCAACTCACGATTGGAATTTAAATGAGGCGCAAGTGCTTCTAAAATTTGTTGTTCTTCAGGTGCATGTGTACTGGCAATCGTCACAACCTGACGATTTGCCAAATACCACTGCTGGTGCAATTGGGCAGCTTGTTTAATAAAAGCCTCGGGCGCATGAATATCAAACTTAATATTTCCAACGACCTGACTTTTATGCTCATCTAAACCAAGCTCGACATAACGCTGACGGGTTGCACTATCTTGTGCTAATACCCAGTCGATTTGCTTTAACATACCGGCAGTTAAACTTGAGACTTTGCTATAACCTTTTGCTGACTTTTCAGATAGGCGAGCATTAAGCAACAAACAAGGCACATGCTGTAACTTGGCTTGATCAATTAAATTGGGCCAAAGCTCAGTTTCAACTAATGCTAAAAGTCTCGGTTGGTATGACTCAAAAAATTGTTTTAAAAGCGGTTTTTGGTCTACAGGCAAATAGACTGCTTGAAATAAATCTAGATACGGTTCTTTTAAAAAAAGTGACTTGGCACGTGCCTGACCTGTTTTTGTCGTATTGGTCACTAAAACCGGCTGCCCAAGTTTGAGATAGTGTTCGATTAAAGGCTGTGCAGCATTGGTTTCCCCAACTGAAACAGCATGAAACCAGATGGATTTTTGGTTTTTAGGATCTTCAAACGGCCCAAATCTTTCCAGACATTCCTGATGATATAATTCCAGACTTTCTGCACGTCTTTTTATCCGCCAGCGATAAAACGGTTTTAATAAATGGAGTGCTGTGTTGTACCAAAATGGGGTCGCCAAGCGGTTTGCCTCAAATAGTCAAAATTTAAAAACTGGGGAAAATATAACATAGATAAAAAAAATGGCAGAGTTTCGATACCTAAACTCTACCATATACAAGAAAAGTCATTGACTGAACTCACAAAAGAGCAAGTTCAGTAAAAAGAAAAACTTAATAATAAAATGATTTTATGAAGCTTCTAAAGCAGGATAGTCTGTATAACCTTCAGCGCCTTTAGCATATAAAGTCGTTGGTTGAATTTCATTTAATGGTAGACCTTGCTCTAAACGTTCTAAAAGGTCTGGGTTCGCAATATAAGCCTTACCAAAAGATACTGCATCTGCCTGACCTTCACGTAAAATACGTTTTGCCGACTCTGGTGTCAGATTTTCATTGGCAATCCACACACCATTAAATTTTTCACGTAATTGCGGACCAATACTATCGGCAGCTTCGTATTCGCGAGAGAAAATGAAAGCTACATTACGTTGACTCAATTGTTCAACCACATAACCAAACGTCGCTAATGGATTTTCATCCCCCATATCATGAGAGTCGCCACGCGGTGCAATATGTACACCCACTCGGCCAGCGCCCCACACTTCAATAAAGGCATCAACCACTTCTAATAACAAGCGAGCACGATTTTCAACAGGACCACCATACTCATCATCACGTTGGTTGGTATTACTTTGAAGGAACTGGTCAATTAAATAACCATTTGCAGCGTGCAACTCAACACCATCAAAACCAGCGGCTTTAGCCAGTTCTGCTGAATGTTTATATTGAGCTACAACTTCTTGAATTTCTTCAATTGAAAGTGCGCGCGGTTTTACAAATGGGCGTTTAGGGCGTAATAGACTCACTTCACCCGCAGGTTGAATCGCACTTGGTGCAACTGGAATATCACCATCTAAGAGTTCAGGGTCTGAAATACGGCCCACATGCCAAAGCTGAACTACAATTTTTGAACCTTGCGCATGAACTGCTTCAATAATCTTATTCCAAGCTTGTGCCTGCTCTTGTGACCATAGTCCCGGAGTATCTGCATAACCCACAGTTTTTGAACCAATCACAGTTGCTTCCGTGAGAATGAGACCAGCATTTGCACGTTGCTGATAATATTCCACCATTAAGTCGTTTGGAACACGGCTTTCGCCACTACGTGCACGTGTTAATGGGGCCATTACCAGTCGATTTTTAATTTCAAAATCACCAACTGTTAAGGGAGTATTGAGTTCAGCCATGATCGCCTCGACTTACACTTTATTTGTTTTAAAGTGTTTGTTTTAAATGTTCGATATATTGCTGAATCAAAGCTTCGTTACGTGAAAAATAAGACCATTGTCCATATTTTTGGACCTGAATGAGACCGGCCTGCTGTAATACAGACAAATGATTGGACATTGTAGACTGAGCTACTTTACCCAAACGTTCAATATGACCTGCGCAAACCCCTTTTTCAAAACTACCACCACACTCTTCTACCGGTAAATAATGCGCAGGTTCTTTTAACCATTGCAGAATCTGCCGACGCAGAGGATTGGCTAGGGCTTTGCTAATTGCATCAATATCCATAGGCTCAACACGTCTTTTAAACGAACAAAGCTTCGTTCAGCATTTCGAAAACATAATATCGCATTTTTTCGATATTCATATCCATTTTTTTCGATATTCATATCGTATTTTTCCGATTAACTTCCGATCACTGAACTGCTTTGCCGTTTTAATCGCTAAAAATTTAAGAGTTTTAGAGAACTAAAAGTTCGAAAGACTCTTATAACCCCTGCTTTAAACTCGCTTCAATGAAACGATCGAGGTCACCGTCAAGAACTGCACCAGTATTTGAGTTTTCAACACCTGTACGTAAGTCCTTAATACGAGAGTCATCAAGTACATAAGAACGAATTTGGCTACCCCAACCAATATCAGACTTCGAGTCTTCAAGTGCTTGAGCCGCTTCATTACGCTTTTGCATTTCTAGTTCATACAATTTTGCACGTAACTGTTTCCATGCATGATCACGGTTCGCATGTTGTGAACGCTGGTTCTGACACGCAACCACAATACCAGATGGAATGTGCGTCAAACGAACTGCTGAATCTGTTTTGTTAATGTGCTGACCACCTGCACCAGATGCACGGTAAGTATCAGTACGAACATCAGAAGGATTAATATCGATTTCGATATTGTCATCAACTTCCGGCGAAATAAACACCGCAGAGAATGAAGTATGACGGCGGTTACCACTGTCAAATGGCGACTTACGCACTAAACGGTGTACACCTGATTCTGTACGTAACCAGCCATATGCATATTCACCTTCAACACGAATCGTTGCAGATTTAATCCCTGCTACGTCACCATCAGATACTTCCATAAGCTCTGCTTTAAAACCGTGACGTTCAATCCAGCGCATATACATACGTAATAACATTGAAGCCCAATCTTGTGCTTCTGTACCGCCTGAACCTGCTTGAATCTCGACATAGCAAGGATTCGGATCCATTGGATTGCTAAACATACGGCGGAATTCAAGTTTTGCTAATTCTTCTTCGGCAGCGCCAAGCTCAGATTGGACATCTACCAGCAAGCTTTCATCATCAGCTTCAACAGCTAAATCCAGCATTGCTTTGGCATCTTCAAGCTGTGTAGACAAGCCATCTAATACATTAATAACGTTTTCTAGTTCGCCCTTTTCTTTTGCCATTGCCTGAGCACGGTTTTGATCATTCCAGATCGCAGGGTCTTCTAACTCACGTAAAACTTCTTCTAAACGCTCTTTTTTCAGATCGTAGTCAAAGATACCCCCGTAGTGTTTGGCTACGATCAGTTAAGTCTTTCAATTGGTTTAGATAAGGATTAATTTCCACGCGAGTGTTCCCATAAAAGCAGATAAACAGTCGAATATTTTATCATAGCTATGGTTATCTTCGAACCTGCTTTAATCTTTAACTCATATTTTCAATTTAAAAAGTTTTTATTTCTTTCAGAAGATTTTAAGCTTTATTCGTAACATCCCCATACAAAATTGGGTGCTTTTCCAGCATTTTTGAGTTTCTACACAAAATATCCTCAATTTTAATAAAATAAAACATTATGTATTTATATATTTAAATCAATAACTTAATTTAATTAAATTTACAAAAAAAGCACATAGTTACAGTCCAGTTACTCGTGCAAGATTGACGCTAAATGATTTTGCTCTAGACTGAAAGTTGTAACAAAACATTTATAAAATCGTTTTTAGAGGGGAGAGATTCCATGAAAAAACTAGCAATTGCATCAGCTCTTTTATCTGCGCTTGCAGTAAGTGGCGCGGCAAACGCTTACCAAGCTGAAGTTGGTGGTTCTTACACTTATCTTGATCCAGATAACGGTAGCAGCGTAAGCAAATTTGGTGTTGATGGTACATATTATTTCAACCCTGTTCAAACACGTAATGCACCGCTTGCTGAAGCAGCATTCTTAAACCGTGCAAGCAATGTTAACGCACACGTTAACTATGGCGATAACAGCGGCACTAAAGATACTCAATACGGCGTAGGTGTTGAATATTACGTTCCTAACTCGGATTTCTACCTTAGCGGTGATGTAGGTAGAACTGAACGTGAAATTGATAATACCAATATTGATAGTAAAGTAACTACTTATGCAGCTGAAGTTGGTTATTTACCAGCTCCTGGTTTATTACTTGCTCTAGGTGTCAAAGGTTACGACGAAAAAGACGGTAAAGACGGTGCAGACCCTACCGTTCGTGCAAAATACGTAACTCAAGTTGGTCAACATGACGTAAACCTTGAAGCGTTCGGTGCGTTTGGTGACCTAGACGAATATAAAGTTCGTGGTGACTACTACATCGACAAAACTTTAAGTATTGGTGCTGATTACTACAACAACGACTTAACTGATAAAGATGAATTTGGTATCAATGCTAAAAAATTCTTAAATCAGCAAGTAAGTGTTGAAGGTCGTATTGGTTTCGGTGATAACGACAACACTTATGGTGTTCGTGCAGCATACCGCTTCTAATCTTACCTAGATTTAAAAAATCCGCTCAATTGAGCGGATTTTTTTATTGATTTAAATGCACAATTCGTAGCTGTAAGCTCACATTGCCATTAAAAATATTACGGTCTATTTCATAAACTAAATGTACATGGTCACGCATTGGATCAAACTCGAAGCGGCCTGCTGCGTTAAAAGCAATCGCATCGAAACTGTATTGATCTATCGCTAGTCTAAGTTTCAGGTGTGTCTCTTTGAGCCAACGGAAATCGATAACTTTAAAATGTCCCTCAAATTGAGGCAGTGGAAATTTTTGTCCCCATGGCCCTAACTGCTCAATCCAGTTCAAGGTATCTAACTGCAAAGCAGAGACAGGTAACTCACCATCAGTCCATAATGTCGCTTGAAAGATTGATTCATCCATCGCAGCGACACAATCATTAAATACTGTCTTAAAAGCTTCAAAGTTTTCTTTACGAATCGTAAGGCCAGCTGCTGCAGCATGTCCACCAAAATGGCTGACCAACTCAGGATGTTGTTCAGCAACTTGCTCAATAGTATCTCGAATGTGAACACCATCGATTGAACGCGCAGAACCTTTAATATGAATGCCATCTTCATCAGGTGCAAAAACTATCGTTGGTCGATGGAACTGCTCTTTTAAACGCCCCGCAACAATACCAATCACACCTTGGTGCCAGTTTTCTTCAAATAGAACAAGCGCCGCAGGAATATCTTGCTGTGAAAGTTGCAGAGTATCTAAGGCCAATAAAGCTTGTTGCTTCATCTCTCCTTCAATTTGACGGCGATCTATATTTAGCTGGTTTAATTGCTGAGCAATGGGATAAGCCGTTTCCATCGTCTCTGCTAATAAACACTCGATCCCAATACGCATGCTCTCCATACGCCCTGCTGCATTAATACGCGGGCCAAGAACAAATCCTAAGTCTTGAGCACGTATTGAAGTAGCTTCCCGACCTGCGATATCGAGTAAGGCTAAGATTCCTACTCGACACTGATGTTGCTGAATGCGTTTTACACCCGCATCGACCAATATACGGTTGTTATAGTCTAGAACAGCCACATCGGCATAAGTGCCCAAAGCGACTAAATCTAAATATTGTGTGACTTTACTGGTACTTTTGCCTTGTCTACTACGTAAACTCGCCAAATTGGCAAGTACATAAAAAGCAACACCAACACCAGCAAGCGCTTTACTTGGAAACTCACAGCCTAATTGATTTGGGTTCACCACCGCCTCAGCAAGCGGGGTTTCTTTAGTCGTTAAATGATGATCGGTAATAATGATTTGCATACCTAGGGCATGTGCTGCATCAACACCAGCATGGCTAGAAATTCCATTATCTACCGTAATTAATAAATCGGGTTTATAAGTTTGATGTGCAAGTTCAGCAATAGCAGGAGTAAGTCCATAACCGTATTTAAATCGGTCTGGAACTAAATAGTCGACTTGTGCTCCCATATCTCGAAGCACGAGCATCATTAAAGCTGTGCTGGTTGCGCCATCGGCATCATAGTCGCCTACAATCACAATTTTTTTCTGCTCATCAATGGCTTGATCCATTAATGCGACAGCAACATCCATTCCTTTGAGCTCTGGTGCAAGCAGGTTCTTAAGTTTTAGCTCTAGTTCTTGTTCAGATTGCACTCCACGTCTTGCCAAAATCTCGGCAATAAACGGAGGCACGCCCTGAAACTGTTCAGGGCGTGTCAATAAAGGTCTTTGTTTAATTTGTATTTTTGTCATTTAAGGCATCAGTCGGTGCAACGTCCATTGACCGTCGATTTTTTCATAACTCAAGCGGTCATGTAAACGATTTGGTCGCCCTTGCCAGAATTCATAATAGTCCGGTTGCAGACGATATCCACCCCAAAACTCTGGCTTATCGAGTATTTCACGGCTTTGAACTTGTTGTTGCAAGTCTTGGAAGCGCTGTTGCAATAACTCTCGACTTTGGATCTTTCCGCTTTGAGGCGTACTAATATGAGCTGCAATTTGGCTATCACGTGGACGCTTATGGTAATAATCGGTAGATTCCTGTTCAGGAATTTTGACGACATGCCCACCCACACGTATCTGACGCTCTAAACTCGGCCAATAAAATAACAGTTCAGCATATGGATTTTCTGCCAAATCTGCACCTTTCTGGCTGTCATAGTTGGTATAAAAATCATACCCTGCTTCTGTGGCACCACGTAATAATACAGTTCTGACATGTGGGCGACCGCTAGCACTCGCAGTTGCTAAAGACATTGCATACGGTTCGTGCAAGTTCGCAGCTAAAGCATGATTAAACCAACCTAAGAATTGCTCATGTGGATTGCTAGCAACTTGTGTCTCGTACAATTCACCTTGTTCATAACTTAAGCGTAATTCGCTTAAATCTTTAATGACATCACTCATGCCATACACCTTATGCGACTTGTTCTTGTGAACGAACTGCATTTGCTAAATGTTCAGCCAAAGCATTCACTTCTTGTTCGTCATCACCTTCAACCATGACACGAATGACTGGCTCAGTTCCTGACTTACGAATCAGGATACGACCACGACCTTTAAGCTGTGCTTCTGCTTTATCAAATTCAGTAACCAATGCAGGAATAGAATACGGATCAAGCATTTGTTCTAAACGTATATTTACCAGCACTTGTGGGAACAATTTAAAGTCCTGAACTAATTCATGAAGCGCTTTATTCTGCTCAACCATTACAGTTAACACTTGAAGTGCTGCAATAATCGCATCACCTGTTGTGCTCTTATCTAAAGTTAAAATATGACCAGATGGTTCTCCACCTGTAACCCAACCATTTTCTTCTAATGCTTGTAGTACATAACGGTCACCGACTTTCGCACGGACAAAGCCAACTTTTGCTTTTTCAAGTGCAATTTCAAGTGCCATATTACTCATAACAGTACCGACCACGCCCACAGGTTTTTTCTGAACTTGAGTCGCTAGAATATATAAAATATGGTCCCCATCAATTAATTTACCAAACTTATCAACCATCACCACACGGTCAGCATCGCCATCAAAAGCAATACCTAAATCTGCTTCATGCTCAACCACTGCTTTTTGTAAGTGTTCTGGATGTGTTGAACCACAGTTCTCATTAATGTTTAAACCGTCTGGTTCGTTGTATAAAGCAACAACTTTGGCGCCTAGTTCACGAAAAACTGAAGGGCCAACACTATAGGCTGCACCATGTGCACAGTCCAACACGATCTTTAAATTATTTAAATCAAAGTGGTAAGGAAATGTAGATTTACAAAATTCGATATAACGACCATTTGCATCATTTACACGAACACTTTTACCTAAATTTGCAGTGTCCTCAATGAATAAATCGTTTTCTAATTCTTTATTAATTTCTTCTTGTAATGAATCCGGTAGTTTTTTTCCTTCACTTGAGAAGAATTTAATCCCATTATCATAATATGGATTATGTGATGCAGAAATTACAATACCTGCATGAGCATGCAATGCACGCGTAAGATGTGCAATCGCAGGTGTCGGTAATGGGCCTAGTAAATGAACATATACGCCAGCTGCGTTTAATCCAGCCTGTAAAGCAGACTCTAAAATATAGCCAGATAAACGAGTATCTTTTCCTAATACAACAAGCGGTTTATTTTTTGGACTTTTTCGTTTTAATACCTTCCCTGCGGCAAACCCGAGCTTTAAAGCAAACTCTGGTGTAATGGGCATTTGCCCAAATTTTCCACGAATACCATCCGTTCCAAAATAACTCATAGCTTATCTCATTTTTACGCCACTTCAACCGTGGCCTATTTCATATATGGCTATTTTGCCATATCTCTTTTCATCAGATTTACTTTACACCAAAAACAAAAAGCCGTCAGTGTACTGACGGCTTTCTTACTTGATTTAGTTACTAAAAGCTAACCAACACGATAGTTTGGAGCTTCTTTAGTAATCGTTACATCATGAACATGTGACTCAGACATACCCGCTGAAGTAATTTTCACAAATTTCGCATTTTGGCGAAGATCTTCAATCACAGCTGAACCTGTATAGCCCATTGATGAACGTAAACCACCCATCATTTGATGAACGATATTACCCATTGGGCCTTTATATGGAACACGACCTTCAATACCTTCTGGTACTAATTTTTCAGCACCCGCTTTTGAGTCTTGGAAGTAACGGTCAGCAGAACCAGTGGCTCCAGCCATTGCACCTAATGAACCCATACCACGATATGCTTTGTAGTAACGACCTTGGAAGAATTCAACTTCACCAGGTGCTTCTTCAGTACCAGCTAGAAGTGAGCCGACCATGATTGTGCTTGCACCAGCACCGATCGCTTTAGCCATATCACCAGAGAAACGGATACCGCCATCTGCAATTAAAGGAATTTGATCTTTTAGTGCGCTAGCAACGCTGTCAATCGCAGAAATTTGTGGCATACCAATACCTGCTACAATACGTGTAGTACAGATAGAACCAGGACCAATACCTACTTTTACAGCATCTGCGCCTGCATCTAATAACGCCAATGCAGCATCACCAGTTGCAATATTTCCACCAATCACTTGTACTTGAGGGAAGTTTTGTTTCACCCAACGTACACGTTCAATTACACCAGCAGAGTGACCATGTGCTGTATCAACAACAATAACGTCAACACCAGCTTCAACCAATGCTTCCACACGACTTGGTGTATCAGCACCAGTACCTACCGCGGCACCAACACGTAAACGACCAAGATCATCTTTACAACTGTTTGGATAACTCTCAGCTTTACGGAAATCAGTTACCGTAATTAAGCCTTTAAGTTCATTGCTCTCGCCAACGACCAAGACTTTTTCAATACGGTGTTTTTGCAATAATGCTTGAATATTTTCTTTAGACTCGCCTTCACGTACAGTGACCAAACGATCTTGACCTGTCATGATGTTGCTAACAGGTTGTTCCAAGTTAGTTTCAAAACGCGTATCACGGCCTGTCACAATACCAACAACCTTGCCGTCTTTAACAACAGGTACACCACTAATGTTATTAGCGCTGGTAATTGCAATCAGTTCACGTACTGTAGTTTCAGGCGTTACAGTGATAGGATCTTTCACCATACCCGCTTCAAATTTTTTCACACGGCGTACTTCTGCAGCTTGAGCAGCAATATCCATGTTTTTGTGCAAAATCCCGATACCACCATTTTGTGACATCGCAATCGCCATACGTGACTCAGTCACTGTATCCATTGCAGCTGAAACTAATGGGATATTTAAATGAATGCCGCGAGTTAAACGTGTCTTTAGAGAGACATCTTTTGGGAGAACAGTAGAGTAGGCAGGAAGTAATAAGACATCATCGAAGGTTAGCGCTTCTTGAACGATGGTCAGCATAACAATCTCACTGGTAAATTCCGTGAGCTATTATAAACAAATTTCAATGCAATTTTCATATTATCTTTGCCTTTTTCAGCAATAGATATTCACCTACTCTAAATATTTCTCACTTATTATCGTGTTAGTTCATATTTAACTCACCTGATCATAGTCATGATCATTTTCTGAATCTGCTGGGTTTACTTCAATCAGAGGAATCAACTGGTGCGCCAAGCGTGCTTTGTTACACTGTTCATCAGCAACCTGCACCTCTTTACAGGTAGAACTACGCACAGCATAAATAGAGCAGCCCACCTCTTTACCAATTTCACCCTTCAAAGCCTGACATCTTGGCTGAGCCTGATTAGTTCCACGCATACACGAATAAACGGATGTCAATGGTTCAACGAGATGTTCATCTATGAAGTCGGCCTCAGCCCAGTAAAATGAAACCCGAAAATGTGCACAACATGCCCCACAGCGAAGGCACTCATCTGGAGTCGCAACTTGAGATAACATTTTTATTCAAATTCTCGTCATCAATATTTTCTGTGACGCAAAATCCTAAAAAAATTTCAAATTGGACTCAAGATATTGAACTTAACTTTTATGTTGGACAGCTGAAAATTTGTTCAGTCATTAAATCTACACCACATGGCAAGGTCTCAATCCAGTCTAAAAACTGCTTAATCATTTCTTTGCCAATAAATGGAGTACCATGCTGAGGTACAATCATTTCAATATCCATTTGACGAACCATGTTGACCCATAAACGGATGACTTTATTGGAGCACATATAGCGCTGATGAAAAGCCTTCATTTTCATCACATGGGCATCGAAATCTTTGAGAGGCTGACTTGCATCTTCAACAATAGAAGCCCCCATATCGCCTGAAAATAAAATTTTGGCAACTGGATCATAAAACTGAAAATTACCCACCGAATGTAGAAAATGTGCAGGAACCATGACAAGCTTTGATTCGCCCAATTGAATCACTTGACCACGATCTGGCAGCTCAATGAGACGATCTTCCCAATTACCTTTCATACGCTCACTCATAAATGATGAATTTAAGTGAGGTAAAAATCGTGCCCATAATTTAGAGGCAACCACCTTAGCATCGGTATAAACTAACCAACGAGGCATTGAAGTAATAATATCTGGGTCTTGATGTGAAGCAATTACATAGTCCAGATTTTTAAGACGAGTATATTTATTAAGTTCCATCGTTAATGGAACGTAGGTCAAATCACCACCTGGATCGATTACAGCTGCTCGTTCATGATCAATAATTAAAAATTGATTGGCTTGTATGCCTTCCCCTTTAACCAAACTGGTAAAACTAATACATTTATGTACGCCATTATCAAATAGTATCTGCGATGTTGTTTTTTCAAACCCCATACAATTCCCCAAAAAAACTTTAAATATTAGATATTTTTATATCCCTACTAAAATAAAGGGATTCTATAACTCTTGCAATGAATTGCTTTATTTTTCTCATAATATTTTAAAATAGCTTTTGCTTTTCTTATTTTATAAATGAATCATAATGTTATTTAAAATTTACACGCAATAAATTAAAATAATTCTCATTATCAGTTTTGTCTTTTGCGCTGTCTAGGCCCCCCATGAACCAAGCACCTTATTTTTCAAGCTCCAAAACATTTTTAGCAGCTGCTATTTTTAGCTTAATGACAGCAAGTCATGCTGATGAAACAGCAGAACAACAAAATTCAGCCAGTGTGCTACCAACAATTTCTATTCAGGCACAAAAAGAATCTACCTCTTCCTATGTCGCAACAAAAGCAACCTCTGCCTTAAAATCTGATGCACCCTTGTTTAAAACGGCTCAATCGGTTTCGGTGGTGACTCGTGAACAGCTCGACCAGAAACAAGCAAAGACACTTGCAGAGGCACTTGAAGGCGTTGCAGGTGTTGAAGCTGGAAAACTTGGTCGTCGTGGTTGGGATGATTTTGTTATTCGAGGCCAGACCTCTTCCGATTCGGTTTATGTAGATGGTTTAAGAGTTGGACAAAATACTTATGTTGCCACTGAACTATCAGGCATGGATCAGGTCCAAGTCTTAAAAGGCCCTGCCTCTATTAATTTCGGTTTGGTTGCACCAGGAGGTATGGTCAATTTAGTTACTAAACGCCCAGAAGCAGAAAACTTTGCACGTGCTAGCATGACTTATGGCAGTTACAACCTTAAAGAAGGCACATTCGATTTAAACTATAGTCCTAATAATAGTGAAAAAGGTGCTTTCCGTTTAAATGGCCGCATCGCTGACCAAGATGACCCGACAGATTATGTATATTTTAAAAATTACTATATCTCGCCTTCTTACAATTTTGACTTAGGTGATAACACTGACCTCTCCGTAATCGCAAGTTATCAACATCGCGAATATATTCGTCAGCAAGGCTTGCCTGTTATTGGCACTTTAAAAGACAATCCTAACGGCGCTATAGACCGAAGTTTATATATTGGCGATCCTAATTTTGGTAAATATGAAGCAGATGTTTACCGCACTGGTTATACGTTTAAACATGCCTTTGATAACGGTTGGAGCTTTAACCAGAATTTTGCCGTCCAAAAAACCGAAATGGATGGTACTGCGGTTTTTGCTCAAACCAAAAAGTTTTGGGCAGACTCATCTTACACAACCATTAACCGAGCTAATAATAGTCGACATCAAGTGATTGATAACTTAAGTTTCGCCATCGATAACCGTTTAAACAAACAGTTTGATTTATATGGCATGCAGCACGACATTAATATTGGCGTAGATGCTTTTCAGGAAAAAAGTGACTACACCAATGATAAATATGATATTGGTAATTTAAATATCTATGACCCCGTTTATGGTCAAAAAGTGACATTAAAACAAAATGTTCGGGATATTAATCGTCTCAAATATTTGGGACTCTATTTACGTGATCGCATTCAACTCAATGACCAATGGCTTTTAAGCTTGTCTGGACGCCAAGACTGGGCACAAACCCAAAGCACAAGCTTAGTTACAAGTAGTGCAAGTAAACAATCAGACAATGCTTTTACGGGTAGCGCCTCTGTCATGTATACCCTTAATGACATTGTTGCCCCTTATGTCAGCTATGCCACTTCATTTACACCTAACAGTGGTACTGATGTAAATAATAATCCGTTCAAACCTGAAGAAGGAAAACAGGTTGAAGTCGGAATGAAATTACAAAGCCCTGATCAACGAGTTCAAGGTGCTATCGCTTGGTATGATTTAAAACGTCAAAATGTTTTAGTCACTGATACTGCGAATAGTGGCTATAAAGCTCAGCGTGGCGAACAGTTAACACGTGGTATTGAAACTGAACTCAGCGCAGAAATTTTAGAAGGTTTAAAATTAACAGCTGCATATACTTACACGATTGATGCTGAAATTAGTAAAGATGCAAACTCAAGCAATGTAGGAAAAGCACTCGATAATATTCCTGAGCATGCTTATAGCTTGTCAGCACGTTATAAATTTGACCCAGCTTCAAAACTTGGTTGGTATGTTGGTGGTGGATTCCGTGGTGAAACATATAAAACTGTCGATGGCTTAGATGTCCACATTCCAGGCTATACAGTCTTTGACACTGAAGCTGGCTACGATGCAGGACATTGGGGTGCTCAACTTGCGATCCGTAACCTATTTGATAAAGATTACTATGCCGGTGCGCTGAACGAGAATTTGGTGACGCTCGGTAACCCACGCCAAATTAACTTCACAGTGAAATTTAACTACTAAAATGACCTACAAAAAACGCACTCGAATTGAGTGCGTTTTTTGTAGCAGCTTAAAATGTGTTAAAAGAAATAATGTTGTACTAGCGTAGACACACCTACAATTAAGAAAATGGCAGCACCAATTTTATGAATAAGTGAGATAGGTAAACGTTCTGCCAGTTTATTGCCGATAAATACAGCAGGAGCATTGGCAATCATCATACCAACTGTTGTACCTAGCATTACCCAGAAAATACTGTCATAGCGTGCAGCTAAAGCGACAGTTGCAATTTGTGTTTTATCGCCAATTTCAGCCAAGAAAAATAAAATAAAGGTTGCACCAAAAACACCAAATTTTTGCCATTTATTAATACTATCAGTTTCATCATCGAGCTTATCTGGAATAAGCATCCAGAACGCCATACCAATAAAACCAACAGCAAGTACCCAAACCAAAATCTCAGGACTTAACACAGTTGTAATCCACTGCCCAAGCACAGCCGAAATACCATGGTTAATGAGTGTGGCTAAAAGAATCGCAATTAAAATAGGAATTGGCTTACGGAAACGCGCAGATAGTAGCAGAGCCAATAGTTGAGTTTTATCACCCATTTCAGCGAGGGCAACAATCGATGTAGAAATCAGAAATTCTTGCATGTCGTTTCTCTGGCTAGCATAAATGCCCATGACCTACCGCTCCTGCTAGCCAAATATCTGCAGAGTGGTAAATCAAAGGTCTTGCCAACTCAGGAACGATGAGACGTTTAAGCTATGATGACCATGTTCTGTTGAACAATTATGTTGACCATCACCTATTCACATTTGCTGTGAATAGCGGCTACTCCCCAATGAAGTATGTGCTCATTATATTCGAGCAGTTCTATTTTTCAAACAAAAAATTTTATCCATGCCCATACTAACAGACGCCCCAAGCCTAATAGTAAAGCTAAACAGATACTTAAGTTAATAAAACCAAAATTGTTAATACCAGCTATATGTTGTGATTGAAATTCAAATGGCAAAATAAGCGTTGCCACAAATACTTCCAAACCGATTGCAACGTAGGTCATCCACTCCCAAGGAAAGTGCAAAAAACTGACCCATATTCCCATCAATAAAAATACAATCAACAGTAAGGGCAACATAATTTTCAGGAAACCCAACATTTACTATTTCTCCTTTACCCAATAACGAGAAATTTCTCCTCACGCTCAATAAGCATTGCTTAATCTGTAGATTAACCCAAAATTTAATTAAAGAGATATCAAAACAAAACCCCGCCGAAGCGAGGTTTTATTTAATCATTTCAAAGTATTAGATTAATAAAGTACGAATATCTTTAAGAAGTTTCGTAAGTTTATTTGTAAAGCGAGCTGCATCTGCACCATTAATTACACGGTGGTCATAAGACAATGACAACGGCAACATTAAGCGCGGATCAAAGTCTTTACCATTCCATACTGGCTGCATTGTTGCAGGTGAAATACCTAAAATTGCAACTTGTGGCCAGTTCACAAGAGGTGTAAATGCTGTGCCACCTATTGCGCCTAAGCTTGAAATGGTGAAATTCGCACCTTGCAAGTCTTTCGGTGTTAATTTCTTATCACGCGCTTTTTGACCTAACACACCCAATTCAACTGCAATTTGCTTAATTGATTTTTGGTCTGGGTTACGAAGGACTGGCACAGTTAAACCATCAGGTGTTGCTACTGCAATGCCCATATGAATTTCATTGCGCAAGAGCACTGATTTACCGTCATCAGATAGATGACCTGCGAACTCCCGCTCTTCTTTCAACAAGTACGCAACCGCTTTGATAATGAATGCCATAATCGTCAGGCTGATACCTTCTTTTTTGAAGTTGCCTTTTAGCTCATTACGCCAATCTTCTAACTCAGTAATGTCAGCCAAATCAAACTGGGTGACTTGCGGAATAAAGTTGTTCAACGACAATTGCGGAATTGATACTTGCTGCAAACGCGTCAGTGCTTTTTCTTCCACGCCACCAAACGCTGTGAAATCAGGAAGCTTTGGCAAACCTGAAACTGCTGGTGCAGTCGCAGCAACTGGTGCAGCTTGTGGCGCAGTTAAACGACTCTTCACATAGGCAAAGATATCTTCTTTAACAACACGACCATGCTCACCAGAAGTTTTAACTTGTGACAAAATCACACCAAGTTCACGAGCAAGCTTACGTACAGCAGGGCCTGCATATACTTTAGCATTTTCGGCTTCTTGCTCTTTGGTTAACTTGTCACTACCAGACGCTGGAGCAGATACAGCCTGAGTCGGAGCAGGAGCTGCCACTTTAGGTGCTGCTGCCTGTGGAGCTGGAGCTACTTCTGCTTTTGCCGCTGGTGCCGCAGCAGGTGCTTGGCCTTCAGCTTCAATTGTTGCAAGCAATATACCTTGTGAAACCTGTTGGCCTGCTTGCAAGTGAATCGCTTTCACAACACCCGCAACAGTACTTGGAACTTCAACAGTCGCTTTATCTGACTCAACCACAACAAGGCTTTGGTCTACATCAACTTTATCGCCAACTTGTACCAAGATTTCAGCAACAACTGCTTTATCTACACCCAAGTCAGGAACGTTAATATCAACTGGTCCAGATTGAGTAGCAGCCGCAGCTACAGTTTCTTGTTGAGCTGGTGCAGGTGCTGCCGCAGGGGCTGCTGTAGAAGCAGGAGCTTCAACTGGCGCACTTGATGCAGACGTTGTTTTCACTTTAATGAGCACAACACCTTCTTTAACTGTATCGCCTTCTTTAACTTGAATGCTTTCTACAATACCAGCAGTACTGCTTGGTACTTCTACAGTTGCTTTGTCAGATTCAACTACAACGATGCTTTGCTCAACATCAATCTGGTCACCTACTTTAACAAGGATTTCGCCAACTAATGCTTTTTCAACACCAATGTCAGGGACAGTTACGTCAACAGTTGCAGTTGATGTAGTGGCAGCAGGTTGAGCTGAAGCTTGAGCTTGTTGTGCAGGAGCTGGAGCAGCTGGCTTTTCAGCCGCAGGAGCTGGTGTTGGTTCTGGAGCAGCTTGCGCTGCACCTTCAGCTTCAAGTTCAAACAATACCGTACCTTCAGTTACGCTATCGCCTTCCTTGATTAAGATGCTTTTTACCACACCTGCTGAAGTACTAGGCACTTCAACAGAGGCTTTATCAGACTCAAGCAAAACAAGACTGTCATTTTCAGCAATGCTGTCACCAACTTTTACTAAAATTTCAGCAACAACTGCTTTATCTACACCAATATCAGGGGTCTTAATTTGCATGCTTAGTTCCCCTCACCTGTTTGCGTTTCATTGTATTCAGCAACTGGCTGAACTTCCGGATGTGCTTGTGGAGCCCATGCAACCGGACGGTCAGTATCTAACTCAAAGTTAGAAATTGCATCTTTCACTAAACGTGCATCTACTTCACCTTCGTCAGCTAATTTTTTCAAAGTAGCAACAACGATATGTGCAGCATCAACACCAAAGAAACTACGTAAGTTAGCACGCGTATCTGAACGACCATAACCATCTGTACCTAATGCGACAAATGGACGACCATCTGGAAGATAAGCACGAATTTGTTCGCTGTACGCACGCATATGGTCTGTAGCAGAAACTACAATACCTTCTGTACCACGTAATTGCTTAGATACCCAAGATTCTTTCACTTCTTCAGCAAGTGGGTGTAGGCGGTTGTATTCTTCACATGCCATACCATCACGAGATAACTCATTGAAGCTTGTTACACTCCAAACGTTTGAATGGATTTGGTATTCATCACGTAAGATTTTCGCAGCTTTGATCACTTCACGAAGAATTACACCTGAACCAAGTAATTGGACAGTTGCTTTTTCGTCTTTTTCGAATAAGTACATACCACGTTTAATGCCTTCCTCAGCGCCTTCAGGCATTGCAGGATGCTCGTAGTTTTCGTTCATTACAGTTAAGTAATAGAACACACGCTCTTGGTTCACATACATACGTTGTAAACCGTCATGTACGATTACAGCTAATTCGTAACCAAAACATGGATCGTAAGATACGCAGTTTGGAATCGTGTTTGCCAAGATATGTGAATGACCATCTTGGTGTTGTAAACCTTCACCGTTCAATGTAGTACGACCAGCAGTTGCACCTAACAAGAAACCTTGAGCTTGTGCATCACCAGCTGCCCATGCAATGTCACCAATACGTTGGAAACCAAACATTGAGTAGTACATGTACATTGGAATCATTGGCAAGTTATTCGTTGAATAACTTGTTGCCAACGCAGCCCATGCGCTCATTGCACCAGCTTCGTTAATCCCTTCTTGAAGCATGTGACCATCACTTGCTTCACGGTAATGCATTAACTGTTCTTGGTCTTCTGGAGTATATTTTTGACCGTGAGCGGCATAAATACCAAGCTGACGGAACATACCTTCTAAACCAAAAGTACGTGCTTCGTCTGGAACGATTGGTACTACGCGGTCTTTAATTGCTTTCTCTTTAAGTAAAGCAGCAATTAAACGAACCATTACCATCGTAGTAGATTGTTCTTTACCACCTGAACCATTTAATACAGCATCAAATACAGATAATTCAGGGATCGCTAAAATTTCACTCTCTTTACGACGTGCAGGAAGGTAACCACCTAATGCTTCACGACGCGCCTTCATGTACTTCATTTCTGGAGAGTTTTCACTTGGGCGGTAGAATGGGAGCTCTTCTAATTTATCATCTGTAAATGGCAGGTTAAAACGGTCACGTACATATTTTAAAGAGTCGATCTGCATTTTCTTGATTTGGTGAGTTTTGTTCACCGCTTCAATTTCTTCAGATAAACCGTAACCTTTAACAGTTTTCGCAAGAATAACTGTTGGTTGACCTTTGGCTTTCATTGCTTCTGCATAGGCAGCAAAAACTTTGTAAGGATCATGGCCACCACGGTTGAGATTATCGATGTCTTCATCACTTAAATCTTTTACAAGTTCAGCAGCTTCTGGGTACTTGCCAAAGAATTTCTCACGTGTATATGCGCCACCTTTTACTTGGTAGCGTTGGTATTCACCATCAACAGTTTCTTCCATTACCGCTTTTAAAGCGCCTGTGCTGTCTTTTGCAAGTAGCGGATCCCAATGACGACCCCATACTACTTTAATGACACGCCAGCCCGCGCCACGGAATAAAGATTCTAATTCTTGAATAATTTTACCGTTACCACGTACAGGACCATCTAGACGCTGTAAGTTACAGTTAACAACCCAAATGAGGTTATCAAGTTTTTCACGGCCAGCGAGTGAAATTGCACCAGTACTTTCTGGCTCATCCATCTCACCATCGCCAAGATAAGCCCAAACTTTACGATCTTCTTCTTTGATCAAGCCACGGTTCATCAAATATTTTTGAATGTGTGCTTGATAAATCGACATAATTGGACCAAGACCCATTGATACAGTTGGGAATTGCCAATAGTCCGGCATTAAATATGGATGTGGATAGCTTGGTAAACCGTTACCGCCAACTTCACGGCGGAAATTACTTAACTGCTCTTCAGTTAAACGTCCTTCAAGGAATGAACGTGCATAAATACCAGGAGCACAGTGTCCTTGGTAATAAATCATATCTCCGCCAAAGCTATTGCTGTTTGCGCGGAAGAAATGGTTAAAACCTACGTCATATAATGTTGCACTTGATGCGAAACTCGCTAAGTGACCACCTAAATCATCACCTGTTTTATTCGCACGAAGTACCATTGCTAAGGCATTCCAACGAATCAATGCACGAATACGGCGTTCCATATCTTGGTCGCCTGGCATTGCAGGTTGTTCTTCAACAGAAATTGTATTTAAGTAAGGTGTATTGAGACGTTGAATTGGAACATGCTTAGCAATTGCTTGTTGGTAAAGTTTTTCCAACAAGAATGCCGCTCGCTCAGTTCCCATATGTTGTAAAACTGAATCGAATGCATCTTGCCATTCTTGGGTTTCTTGTGCGTCGGAGTCACCGTAAAACGCCATAATTCACCTGTTCCTTGTTCTCTAATCTACTTTGTATTTTTACCACGTTTTGCCCCTCTCAAGTTATTGCCACGGGTGAATGTGAGGGGGCCCTATTATTTTCTGAATGAATAGTCATTGACCGAGCATGATTCAAAATAACAAAAAAACGCCAATATAGGCGTTTTTTTATACGATAATTGCGTTAAGAAAGGTTTTATCTCATTTCAGATTCAAAAATTTAATAATCCTAATTTTTAACAAATACGATTTAAGGCAACATTGCTAAGTAAGTTGATGGATTCTTACGTTGACCATCTTTTACTACTTCATAGTGTAAATGTGGTCCAGTACAACGACCTGTACAACCCACATTAGCAATATGATCACCAGCAGAAACCTGATCGCCCACACGAACCATTAAACGTGAAGCGTGTGCATAGCGTGTTAAATAACCATTACCATGGTTGATTTCTACATACTGACCATAACCTGTCCCCCAACCTGATTTAGTTACAATACCAGGACCTGTTGCATAGATTGGCGTACCACTTGGCGCAGACATATCTAAACCACCGTGATGCTCTGCACGACCACCCATGGTACGACCACCAAAGTTAGAAGAAACACGTACGCTATCAGGAAGAGGATGAGAAACTAACCAAGAATAAGGATTTGAAGAAGAGGTATTAAAAGAATTTTTAGCGGTAGTATTACCATATTTTTTTGCCAGTGAGTCATTGTTGAGCTCAACTGTTTTTGGGCGTAAAGTGACTGAAACTTTTGCACTTGCCGGAAGATCTAAATCATCAGGATGCGTATATGAACCTTGAGATAATGTTTTTGATAACTGTTCCAATCGATCTGAATCTGTAGATTGGTTAATATTTTGATAATCTGCAAAAGCAACCGATGCTGCCGAAGCGGCTAGTGAAAATGCTAATAAAATACGACGCGTGTGCATAAAAACCTCTTGAAACTGTTCTTACTCAAGTTCCTTATGATCTCTTCCTTGATATCAGTTGAAATGAACGCTTAAGATGGAGACAAGAAACCATTCGAGAATGATCAATGTCTAAACCCGATAACGTTTTTCAACAATCCGGAAAACACATAAAAACAGGAAACCTTACGTTTCTAACAACGCAAGTCGCGCAATGGCAAAGACTTACGAAAATAATCCAACCCTTATTGCCCCAACCGGAACAATGGCAGGTCGTGTGTTATCAAAATGGCACTTTAATTATTACTGGTGAAAATCAGGCAATGATTAGTCAACTCAGCTATTTACAGAGCCAATATATATCTAAATTATCTCAACTTGAAGGACTAAAAGACTTACAAAGAATTCAAGTTCGCTTGAGAAATAAGACTATTTCTAAAGCGCCCTCATCATCTGAGCCTTCTAAATCCATCCCCCCGGAAACACAAGAAATGTTACGTAGTGCCGCCGACTTCGTGAGCGACCCTAAGCTTAGCCAAGCTTTACTACGTTTGGCAAGCAATAAAAAATGATGAGCTTTCCATTTCTTAATTAGAATCGTTCTTATTTTGTGATAAAAATCACACTATTCATTGTTACATTATAACATAGATAAATAAAGACAATGACTTATGTCACACTCACATATGGAATTGGACATTCATTCTCGTCATTAAATGTTACAATTTCATAATTACTCGGATCACTTTGAACATTGCGTAACAGCTGATTATTTAAAGCATGTCCCGATTTATAGCCATCGAACTTGGCAATAATTTGATGACCAAGTAAATACAAATCACCCACTGCATCTAAAATTTTATGTCGAACAAATTCGTCAGCAAATCGTAAACCTTCTTCGTTCACAACCCCTGTATCATCTACACCAATGGCATTATCCAGACTTGCACCTAAAGCCAAATTATTTGCTTTGAGGTAATCTAAGTCTTTCATAAAGCCAAAAGTTCGTGCTTCACTAACCTCATATACAAACGTTTCGGTTGAAAAATCGATTGTCGCAGACTGGTATTCTTTAGCAAATGCAGGATGATCAAAATCAATGGTAAAGTTGAGCTGAAAACCATTATGTGGTCGAAAAATTGCTTTTTTATCTTCAATTAAAGCTTCAACTGGTTTTAATATTCTTATAAATTTTTTAGGGGCATTTTGCTCGCGCAAGCCACCTTGCATTAATAGATAAATAAATGGTCCAGCACTGCCATCCATAATTGGGACTTCGGATGCTGACACTTCTACGATTAAATTATCAATTCCTAAACCCGCAATCGCGCTCATTACATGCTCAATCGTACCTACTTTAATATCACCAGTAACAAGGTTCGAACACATAAATGCTTCTTGAATAAGCAATGCATTAGCAGGAATATCAACAGGTGGATTCAAATCGATACGGCGAAATACAATACCTCCATCCACGGTATGTGGAATGAAATTGATCATCACTTTTTGACCGCTATGAAGACCTATTCCACTCGCTTTTACCACACGATTGAGAGTACGTTGTTTCACCATGCTTTGTAACTTCTTTTTTAAAACCGCTATACGTTAGCATATTTAGTCATTGATCAAAAATAAAAAAAGGCAGTGTTTAAACACTGCCTTTTAGTAGATCAAAGACTGAATTACTTACGTTGCTGATTTTTCAAGTAATCTTGAATACTCATTGGCGAAGAACGCGGTGATGAACTTGGTGCATTATTTACATCAGTTTCAGCATTTTGGCGTTTATTAATTGCAGGAACATCATCTTCATCTACAGATTGTGCAGATTGAGTTGATGTATGGCTCACTGTATTACGCTTTCTCGGTTCTGCATCAGCAGCATTACGAGTCAAACCAGTTGCAATCACAGTTACACGTAATTCATCACGCGCATCTGGATCAAATACTGTACCGTAGAAGATTTCGCCTTCATCAAGGTCAACAATTTGGTTAACCACATCAGTAATGATTTCTGTTTCACGTAACGTGATGTCATCACCACCCGTAATGTTAATTAACACGCCTTTGGCATTAATAATATTTACGTTATCAAGTAATGGACTACGGATTGCCTGTTCAGCAGCTTGACGTGCACGGTCTTCACCACGACCCAAACCAGCACCCATCATTGCGTAACCGCGAGTACTCATTGCAGTTTTCAAATCGGCGAAGTCAAGGTTAATGTGACCGCGATTAACAACAAGATCAAAGATACTGCGTACAGCGTTTAACAAAACATCATCTGCCTTTTTATAGGCATCTTTCATTGAAATATCACCATACACGCTTAACAAGCGCTGGTTAGGAATAATAATCAATGAATCAACATGAGCTTCTAACGCTTCAATACCGCGTTCAGCTGACTTTTGACGACGACGACCTTCAAAGTTAAATGGAGTCGTTACCACACCAACAGTCAAAATCCCCATTTCTTTAGCAACTTCAGCAACAACCGGAGCTGCACCAGTACCTGTACCACCACCCATACCAGCGGTTACAAACACCATGTCAGTCCCTTCAAGGTGCTGACGAATAATTTCACGGCTTTCTTCTGCTGCAACTTGACCCACTTCTGGGTTAGCACCTGCACCTAGACCACGTGTACTTTGCTCACCTAACTGAATTTTGAAAGGAGCATTCATACAGTCAAGTGCTTGTTTATCTGTATTGGCACAAACGAATTTAACACCCTGAATATCAGACTGTACCATGTGCTGAACGGCATTACCGCCACCGCCACCTACACCAAATACAGTGAAACGGGCTTGACCGTTGCCATCGTTTAGTTCATCTTCTATAAATTCAAATGAGGCCATGACCTTTAGGGTTCCTAATACATTATGGCAGTCACTTCAGCCCGTATACTGCCTTGATTTTCAAAAACAACTAATTTTAAGAATGCTGTGCAATACAAACCTTGTCAAGTACAGTGGTTTTCTCTTACAACTTCCTAACAATTCTACCAATAAATCCATACATCCTAAAAAATGGCTTTAAGTTTGCTATTAAACGCATTCCAACCATTCACCATTCGTTCCCATACCGAACGGTCACTACCCTCTTCAGGTTCCTCAACAGCTTCTTGTAATTCGCTTTGGCTAAACATAAGCAAACCAGCTGCTGTCGCATACATTGATCGACGTAACGCAGCTTGATGCTGATCATCAGCATACACCTGTAACGGTGGATTACCTAAATGAGCAGACACACCCAACATACGACGCGCTAAACTTACCATACCCTCAATCTGGCAAGCATCACCTGTCAATACAACACCATGATACAGACCATGGATTGCACCGCTTTGTTCTAGTTCTTCACGAATTTGACCGAAAATCTCTTCGTAACGAGCAATAATAATTTCTGACAACTCAATTCGGCTAATGGTTTGAGGACCATCAATACCCTGTACCTGAATCATATGATCAGGTTTAACAGCACTTAGATCAACGCAGCCGTGTAAAATTTTAATCCGTTCAGCTTCGTCGGTCGTTGTTTGTAACACAGCAGCAATATCACGTGTCACATGTTCGCCACCACGCTGTAATGTACGCGCTAAAGCTAAACGACCATCTAAATAAACTGCTAAATTGGTAATGCCTGCGCCAATATCAACGAGACAAACACCATACTCTTTTTCATCTTTGAGCAAACTTGCTTCAGCGGTTGCCAAGCAAGAAACTACCATTTTTTCAACACCAATGTTCGCACCTTTCATGGCACGATCAAGGTTCTGCATAGTAGCGATTGGCATCATCATGAGTTGATAGTGGCCAGTCATGCTATGAGCAGTCATATTAATTGGATTTTGAACCCATTCAGCAGAGTCACCTAACTCAAACCCAAGTGGGACTGCACTCGCTAAATAATAATCAGAGGTCACATGGCTTGCTTTTGCTAACTCCAATGCACGTACAACTTCATTGGTTGTAATCACATGTGCGGGGTTAGCAACAGGCGTGCGTCCAGAAGCATAGAAACTTTGCAGCTCGGTACTTGGAATAGATACCCACGCACTATGAATGCGACATTCAGCCATATTTTCCGCTTCAGAAACGGCGTTCTTAATCGCAGCAATGACTTTATCGAGACTTACAATTTTTCCTTTGTTCATGCCTCGATTGCGAGCAGTTGCCATACCGATAACCTGAATGTTATCCGGTGCATGAATTTTTCCAATCAAAACTGAAACTTTATGCGTCCCAATGTCAATTGCAACAACTGAGGGAACAGCTTCACTCATCACTCATACCATTTCTTTGTTGTCTAATACCAGGCAAATTGCCTATTTTAAAGCCACGTATTATGGCTTTGCTTTTGTACCACCTGCAATGCTTGTGTCATCACTCGTTACAACAAACTGACCATTCACAATTTTAGGTGGAGTTGCATTCTTCCATTGAATAGATAATCCATTACGATATCGCAAATCAATGGCTGAGATTTTCGTCCACACAGGTTTTAGGTCAGATTGTGCCAAGTGACTTAAACGTTGCAATTTATTCATTGTTTGGTCTTGGTCAACAATGATGCGTAAACCAGAATCAAACTGCATAAACCAAGTCATTCGTTCTGTTAGATATAACTCTTTTAAACGCAAATTAACAGGATGGAATAACTGATTAATTTCATTATAGCGTCGCATCATCATTTTAGACTGGCTTACCGGGCCATGTAACAACGGCAGTTCAGGATGAAGTTTCGGTTCTGCCTCACTAAATACGTCGCCACCATCGCTTAATAAGCGGCCTGTTCCCCAACGGGCAATCGCATGTTTAGGCATGATACGAACACGAATACCATTGGGCCAAGCACGAGATACAACGACTCGGTCTACCCATGAAATTTCTAATGCTTTATCACGAATCTGCTCTAAGTCAGACGTAAAATAATTATCTTTTACAATCGGCTGCACATATTGCATTACTTGCTGAGATTCAACTGGAGTCGTTGAACCCACAACTTCAAGTTTTGCAACAGTTGCATCGGTAATAACCTTATATAGCCCGTAAATTCCGACTGCCAGCACTAAAAAAGCAATAACCAGCAACATCCATCCGCCAGCGTTGGCAAGCTTTTGCTTACGTGTAGGCGGTTTTTCATGAATGGATGTAATTGCCGCACGTTTACGGCGCATGGAAGCCGGAAGTTGTGCCATATTTAAGCTGTACCTTCCAATGTTTGCTCAAGAATTGCAACACACAACGCTTCAAAGCTATAACCAACTGCTTTAGCAGCCTTAGGTACAAGCGAATGACTTGTCATACCTGGCACAGTATTCACTTCTAAAAGCCAGAAAGCACCTTGCTCATCCTGCATTGCATCAATACGGCCCCAACCTTCTGCGCCTACTGCTTGGAAAGCACGCAAACTTAAAGCTTGTAATTTTTTCTCGTCTGCATCACTTAAACCACAAGGGATACCATACTCGACATCATTACGTTGATATTTTGCTTCATAGTCATAAAAAGCAACATCTGCAGGTGGTTGCAAACGAATAACAGGTAAAGGCTGACCATTTAAAAATGAAATCGTAAATTCACGACCAGTGATCCATTTTTCTGCCATGACCACTGCATCGTGCTGAGTTGCTTTTTCAATTGCTGCCGCAAAATCTTCTGCTTTCTCAACCTTACTCATGCCTACGCTTGAGCCTTCATGCACAGGCTTAATAATGACTGGTAGACCCAATTCCGCAATGACTGAATCGAGGTCAGTTTCTTTGGTAATAATTCGATATGGTGCTGTAGGTAAATCACTACCTTGCCAGATTTGCTTGGTTTTAACTTTATCCATACCAATAGCAGAACCTTGTACACCAGTTCCTGTATATGGAATATTCAACCACTCAAGCACACCTTGGATCTGACCATCTTCACCGCCACGACCATGCAATACAATAAATGCGCGATCATAGTTTACAAGTTCAGTTACACTACGGTCTTGCGGATCAAATGCCTCAGCCTGAACACCTGAACTTAACAAAGCGTCCAAAACTGCCTGACCACTATCTAAAGAAACAGCACGCTCAGCCGATTTTCCACCAAACAACACAGCAACTTTGCCGAATTTTGTAGCATTTGACACGTTTAAATCCTTAACCCGATAATTCAATACTTTTTTGTTTATTTCACATACAAATGGTGCTGTGCAAGTTCTACTGAAATTGCTCCCACGTTACCTGCACCTTGCGTTAATAACAAGTCATTTGGTTGTAACACATTTTGCATGATGTTTTGTAAATTACCGTCAACGGGATCAATCAAAATCGGTTCAACCTGACCACGCAAGCGGATACTACGCGCTAAAGTACGGCTGTCTGCACCAACAATTGGTTTTTCACCAGCAGGGTAAACTTCGAGTAATAATAATTGGTCGACTTGAGATAAAACTTCAATAAAGTCGTCAAAACAATCACGTGTACGAGAATAACGATGAGGTTGGAAAAGCATCACTAAACGACGATCTGGATGGCTCTGACGAGCTGCTTTAATAGTTGCTTCTACTTCTTTAGGATGATGTCCATAGTCATCGACTAATTTTACATTACCCTCACCAAGCTCAAATTCACCTTGTACTTGGAAGCGACGCCCAACACCACTAAAGCCTTTTAATGCACGACTAATGGCTTCGTCTGAAACACCTTCATCAGTTGCAACACCAATTGCAGCCAAAGCATTTAAAACATTATGCATGCCCGGTTGATTGATCGTTAAACGAAGCGGCTCACGTCCTTTACGCAATACCGTAAAGTGCGAACGCATGCCATCTTGCTCTACATCAATCGCACGGATGTCATTATCTTCATTAAAACCATACGTAATAACCGGACGGCCTACGCGTGGCAAAATCTCACGAATGTTCGCATCATCACCGCAAACTACCGCTAAACCATAGAACGGTAAGTTATGTAGGAACTGCACAAAAGTATCTTTTAACTTATCAAAGCTACCTTCATAGGTGTCCATATGGTCAGCATCGATATTGGTTACAATCGCTGCCATTGGCTGCAAATAAAGGAATGAGGCATCTGATTCGTCAGCTTCTGCCACAATAAAACGACTTTCACCAAGCGCTGCATTTACACCAGTACTGTTAAGCAAACCACCAATCACATAAGTTGGATCAAGGTTTTCTTCAGCCAACATTGTGGTTAACAAACTTGTTGTTGTGGTTTTACCATGTGTACCTGCTACGGCAATACCATGACGGTAACGCATCAGTTCACCGAGCATTTCTGCACGACGTACAATCGGAGTACGTTGCTCAATTGCCGCTTTAATTTCTGGATTTTCCGGATCAATAGCAGTTGAAACTACAAGCACATTAGCGTTTTTAATATTTTCTGCTTCGTGTCCGATATAGACCTTAATGCCATTTTCTTCTAATTGTTGTGTAGTTTTAGAAGCTTTAATATCTGAACCGGAAATTTTATATCCTTGGTTAGCTAACACCTCAGCAATACCACACATACCTGCTCCGCCAATACCCACAAAATGAATGTGTTTGATACGGCGCATTTCAGGCACTTTAATCAATTTTTTTGCTTGGTTTGCAGCTGTTGTTGGAGACATAGTAAATCCGATTACATTTTTTGAATAAGATCAACCACATGCTGAGTTGCATTTGGTTGGGCATGTTGACGCGCTTTCACTGCCATTTCTGTAAGTAATTGGCGGTTCATCAACGTGGTAAACAATTGATTTAAAACTTCTGGTGTCATGGTCGATTGCTGGCAAATTTTTGCAGCACCGACATCGGCCAGAAATTTGGCATTTGCAGTTTGGTGGTCATCTACCGCGATAGGTAACGGTACAAAAACTGCTGCAACACCAGCTGTTGCAACTTCTGTCACAGTTAAAGCACCAGCACGGCAAATAATCAGGTCTGCTTCGCTATATGCCTTCGCCATGTCTTCAATAAATGGCAAAACATGTACTGTTAAATTTGCAGGTGCATCTGCGTACAATGCTTGTGTTGCTTCAACTTGTTGCTGACCACACTGATGAAAAATATTCAGTGGAACCTGTAGTTGCTTTAAAGCTGGGGGTAAACGTTCATTGAGTGCTTTGGCACCTAAAGAACCACCTACAATTAAAATATTTAACGGCTTACCCGCTTGTTCACGCTCATCGTAGCGCCATTTTGGGCTTAAAATATCTGTTATTTCACGGCGCACAGGGTTTCCTGTGGTCACGACTTTGCCACCAGCAGGAAAAGTATTAGGAAATGCTTCGCACACCACTTTAGCTACACGTGATAACTGCGCATTGGTAAAACCAGCAACTGCATTTTGCTCATGAATGAGAACAGGAATACCTAATAAACGAGCAGCCAGACCACCCGGTCCTGCAACATAGCCACCAAAGCCTGCGACTGCGTCAACTTTGAGCTGTTTCATATAACGCATAGCGCTTAAAGTGGCTTTTAAAATTTTAAAAGGCGCGGTGAGTTTACGGATGACTCCGTTTCCGCGCACACCTTGAATATCAATTTGATATATTGGAATATTTTGATCTTTTAATAACCGATTTTCCATACCTGTTGGCGTGGCTAACCATGAAACCTGACAACCTTGTTGTTGAAGTTGTTTGGCTACGGCGAGGGCTGGAAAAACATGTCCACCAGTACCGGCAGCCATCATCATGACATGTTTAGGTTTGCTTTGCTGTGAATCTGTCACGGTCTAATTCTTCAACTCAAAAAACAATGGAAATTGTCATCTATTTTTGTAGCCGTTTATTTTAATCCTAAAGCTTCATTAACGAAAAGCGAATTTCACTCGTTTATAACAGAAAGATGTGCTTTTTTGAAAATATGCCTACAAAGCGCAAGCGTATTTCATATTGTGGTTTTATTAATTGATAAATTTTTAGGTGATTTCCCAATATTCGCTTAGGAAATCACCCAAAGTAGATGATTAAGCAGGACGACCAGCTTCTAATACGTCAAATAGATCATCGGCAATCGATGTACCAAATTGAGCATCAATTTCGCGGATACAGGTTGGGCTAGTGACATTAATTTCAGTGACATAATTACCAATTACATCAAGTCCAACAAATACCAATCCTTTTTCGCGTAAGAAAGGTCCGATTTTCGCTGCAATCTGCTTATCATTTTCAGTAAGTGGTCGTGCTTGACCTAAACCACCTGCCGCCAAATTACCGCGCACTTCACCATTTTGTGGAATACGAGCTAGGCAGTAAGGAATAGGTTCACCATTCACCATTAGAATACGCTTATCCCCTTCTACAATTTCAGGAATATAACGCTGTGCCATAATTGGACGCGTACCTAATTCTGTCAGCATTTCTAAGGTAGAACCAATATTTACACCATCTTGGTATAAACGGAAAATTCCCATCCCACCCATACCATCAAGTGGCTTAACAATCACATCGCCATGTTCTTTAATAAATTCACGAATTAAACTTTGTTGAGACGTTACAAGTGTAGGTACTTGTAGCTCTGGAAACTGCGTTGCAAAGAGTTTTTCATTACAATCACGCAGTGATTGAGGCTTATTAATAATCCATGAACCTTCACGCTCAGCTTGCTCAAGCACGTAAGTCGTGTAGACAAAATTCATATCAAAAGGCGGATCTTTACGCATGAGTACAACATCATAAGCCGCAATAGATTCTTTTTTCTTTTCGCCAAGCTCATAGTAATGACTGTAATCTTCAAATACTTCTAAAGGAGAAATTAGACCGTAAGCTTTACCTTGATCGATATATAAATCTTGCTGTAATGCATAACCCAATTCATGTCCACGACGGCTCGCCGCCCACAACATTGCCATGGTTGAATCCTTTTTCAGATTTACGGTTTCAATCGGATCCATGATGACAAGTACACGCATGCTCAAGCTCTTCTTAAAATTTAAATTAGCATGAGTATAACTGAGATTTTTCACTGGTTTTTCTTAATTTCAGTAAAACCTTATCGGTTATTTCTTTATCTTGAATTCAGGTAAATTCAGTTAAAATATGACCATAAAATATTATTTTTAAAGGCTAAAGATGAAACTTTATCGCTATTTAACTGGCCCCGATGACTCTGCTTTTTGCGCACGAGTGACTAAAGCGCTCAATCATGGCTGGGAATTATATGGAGCACCAACCATGACCTTTAATGGTACTCAAGTGATTGTGGGCCAAGCCATTTGCAAAACGATTGATGAAAACTATGATCCAGAAATGGATATTTTAGATGTACTTAAAAAAAATGCTTAACTCTAAGGGTGTTTTTACTAAAAAAAGCACCTCGTCAAAATCTCATTTATAAATAAAACTAATTACTTACATTATGCCCGCCCTTTAATATAAAAATTATATTTTTAAAATCAACAACTAAAAGCACACCTCAATAATTTCATAGGCAATAGTTCTTTTATTCTAAATAATTAAATGATTATAATTATCATTTATACTTTTATTTTTGTTAACAGACTTTGTTTTTATGTTAAAAATTTCTATATCTTCTCCCCACATTAAAAGCTCATTCCCGCTTAGCTTACTCAGCTTAATGATCTTGAATATTCAAGGTGTCTACGCAGAGGAATTAGCTGACTCATCATCAAAAGTTGCAGCAGTCATGCCGACTATAAAAATTGAAGCGATGAGTGAGCTCGACCCGATTAAAAGCTATATCGACTATGACAAAGCCAATGTCACACGTAATGGTTTAGACAAAAAAGATATTCCGCAAACTATTGATACCATTGATGTTCAAAAATATAAAATTTATGGATCAAATGATTTAAGCGTCATGCTACAAGGTACCCCAGGGGTATCAACCAATTACGATATGCGTGGTGATGGAATTACCATTCGTGGTTTTGGTGCAGACACAGGTGACATTTACCGTGATGGCATACGTGAAAGCGGACAAGTACGCCGCAGTACAGCCAATATCGAACGTATTGAGATTTTAAAAGGTCCCGCTTCTGTTTTATATGGCCGTAGCGCTGGTGGTGGAGTTGTAAATATGGTGAGTAAATTCGCCAATTTTGACTCTAAAAGTTCAGTTGGCGCGTACGCTGGTTCATATGACAACTACGGAACAACGGCTGACATCAACCAAGTACTTAACGACAATTTAGCAGTACGTTTGACTGGAGAATATGGCGAGTCAGATAGCTTCCGCTCAGGTATTAAAAATAAAATAGAGATGCTCTCTCCAAGCTTTACCTATAAAAATGATGATGGAACACTCACTTGGACCACACAATATACCTATGACAAATTAGGTCGAGTGCCTGACCGCGGACCAATGCGTGACAATCTACCTGCAGGTACATCTATCAAAACAGGATTTGCCCAAGATGGCGATTATGTTGATGATATTTTGCAAGTGGTTCGCACCGATGTAAATTATGAATATGCACCTGACTGGAACTTCCACTGGGCAGCAAGCTACCGCCAAGCAGAACAGAACTTTGACCACTTTTACTTTGGAACTTATTGTGGGTTAGATGGTAAAGATTTAAAAGGTAAAGCATGCAACACTAAAAAAGGCTATATCAATCAAATTTACTACTGGCAACAAACTAGCAATAAGACCACGACCAATACATTTGATATTAAGGGCAAGTTCAAAACAGGCTCGCTCGAGCACCAAATTATGGTCGGTACAGACTGGACCTATGAGCAACGAGAACCACGTCTAGCCAATAAGACTCAAAACGGTTCAGCCATTTATGGTTATGTTAATCCGCTCACTGGTGAACGTGAATATAGCCGAGGTAATGGCCCTCTTTTGATTAGCCAACATAACTACAATGAAGGCACCACTTATGGTGTATTTGTTCAGGATTTAATTGGTCTAAATGACCAACTCAAACTGATGATGGGCCTACGTTATGATTACTTTGACTTTTCGACTACCAATAAACTTAACAATGATCATCGTAATGTAAAAGACAGTAGCTTTAGCCCAAATGTGGGTTTGGTATGGCAGCCCGTTCCAGAGCATAGCTTTTATACGTCTTACTCTAAGAGTTTTGCACCATTTGGCGGGCAAATGGGTGTTAACCAAGTTACTGGCAGCACCGATGTCGCAAAAATGGATAAAGAGCCTCAATATAATGAGCAATACGAAGTGGGTGTAAAAAGTGAATGGTTGGATAATCGGTTAAATACTCAATTTTCTGTCTTTGATATTCGTAAAAATAATATTCGCTATAAACCAAACCCAGACAGTGAGCCAGATGTATGGGCAACAGCGGGTCAGCATCAATCTCGTGGTCTCGAATTTAGCTTTATTGGCCGTGTATTCGATAATGTCTTTGTCCGCGGTGGTTATGGTTATACCGATGCAAAAGTAAAAGAAGACAAGCAAAATCCTGAACGTGAAGGCAACTATTTAGCCAACACATCTAAGAACACAGGTAATTTATTTGTTCGTTATTTACCAACTGAACAGTGGTATACCGAAGTGGGCGTAACCTATGTCGGCTCTTATTATCCAAATATTAATAATCAAGTAAAAATGGAAGGCTTTAATCGTGTCGATGCAGCAATTGGCTATAGTGCAGACCCGTGGAATGTTACGCTTGCGGTAAATAACCTAACTAATAAAGAATACTGGCGTTCAGATAGCATGCCAGGCACACCACGCAATGTGTTATTACGTTTGAATTATCAGTTCTAAGTAAAAATATTAAAAAGGCATACCCCTATTTAGAGGTATGCCTTTTTCTTTTTAGATCCCGTATTTTTCGCAATAAGCTTGCATATTGGCTAGTGCTTCTTTTGCGTCTTTGATGCTGGCTAAAGGTCAGCAAGACAAGTTGAGCATGACGATGGAGTGTAAGAAGTGATTCGCATATGGCGTATTATGTTAATTGTAGATTTTCTTACAAAATCATTTTCAGTTAAATGACTTTGTATCTAATCTAAATCTTCTGGACGAATATCTTCTAATTGACCTTGAAGATCATCAATCTCTTCAACAAGAGAATCTATAGCCTCCTGTTGTTCCGCTTTTTCTATTTTTAATCTTAACTTTTCGATATCTTTTCGATATTCGGGAGCATTTTCTACATAATGCCCAAGACGAATAAGCTCTTCACCTCGTTCCATGCCTTGAACATTATCACCATCTTCATTATACGTTTCAGGACTATCTTCATTGCCATCATCGTTTCCAGCCGTATTTCGAAAAAGTGTATCTTGTCTATCAAAGCGTTCCTGTAAGTCTTCAGCTTTATCAACATCAGATTCAAAATTCTCAGCCAAATCATCTAATTGCTGCAGTAACTCATCTTTACTATAACTATCTTGTTCTTCGCTCATAGTTGTACCTTTTTAATTATTGAGGTGATATTCAAAACTAATAATGATGGGTAACTTTTTTATTTCAATATAAAAATACAAAAAAACTAAAACACTATTGTGCATTAAACACAAATGTGCAAATATGCTCCTATCTAATTTAAGTAATGATCCCTATGAACAATCCAATCAATCTAATTTCTAATTTTGAGCAAACTCTTTTATCCAATTCTGGTGATGATGCATTTGAAGTGGCATTTTTCTTATTCTCTATCAAATTGATAGATGAAATTGAAATACTTGAAGGAAAGAAAAATAGTGAGTTTATAGAAAACAACAATATTAGTTTAACTATAGAAAAAGTTTACACTCTTCAAAAGAAAGTAAATAAAAGATGGCCTACCCTAGCTTTAGATAAAAGTTCATTTAATATTTCTGATGATCATATGTATCGAGTTATTCAGTCTCTACATAAGTTTAATCTTATAGAAAGTGATTTATCTGTTATTGATGCGATTTTAGAAAGGTTAGTCAGTTCAACGTCAAAAAGCTCACTTGGTCAATATTTTACTCCTCGAGAAATCATTAAGCTGTGTGTGGAAATAATAGATCCTCAACCTAACCAAACGATTTTAGATCCTGCATGTGGTTCATCGGGTTTCTTATTCGAATCAACAATGTATGCAATAGGAAAAAATCAAATTGCACCAAATTGTCTTGGTATGGACATAAGCTCTAAATCTATCCGTGTCGCTTACTTAATGAAGTTAGCAAAGTCTTTAAACAATATTAATCTAGTACAAGCCAATAGCTTAGACAACAATTCAAATGAGCAAAGTTTTGTCGGCCTAAATAGTTTACTCTGGACTAAAAATAAAGATGAGAAAATAAGTCTAGATAACTTACAAGCCGATATTGTTTTCGCCAATCCTCCATATGCAGGGACTATTGAAAATAGCTTATTGCGTCAGTATGACTTAGCTAAAGATAAAAATAGCGTAAGTCGTGAAATATTATTCATTGAAAGATGTATTAAGCTTTTAAAGACAAATGGAAAATTAGCAATTGTTATTCCTAAAGGCGTTCTTTCAAATAGTAGCTATAAATATGTAAGAGAGTGGATACTTTCTAAAACAAAAGTACTCGCGGTGATAGGCTTGGATAGTAATGCATTTATGCCGTATACATCTGTTCAGACATCTATTCTAATCTTAGAAAACACACCATCTAAGAATGATGACGAGATATTATTTACGTGTAGTTTTAATTCTGGTCATGATTCTAGTGGCCGTAATATATCTGAAAATGATTATGCAGAATTGTCTGAAACGGTTAGATCAGTATTCTCTAAACGTGAAAATTCAGGAACTCACCCATATAAGAAATTAACTGTAAAAGATATTTTATCTAAAGATCGATTAGATGCTGAGTTCTATCTTTCTGATGTACAAGATAATCTTAAAAAATTAAATAATCTTTCCGACCAAACACTAAGTGATATTGCAATTGGATCTCATAAAAAATTTAAGAAGAAATCTTATGAGGCTATCAGATATGTTGATATTTCTAGCGTAGAACAGAAATTTGGTTATGTGTTTCCAAATAGATTAGAAATAGAAGATGTACCCGGCAGAGCTTCTTATTTACTTCAAAAAGGTGATGTACTAATTAGCACTGTTAGACCTGAAAGAAATACAGTTGCTTTAGTTAATCACGAATTAGATGAACCAATGGTTGCATCAAATGGATTTTGTGTATTACGACCAGAACAAGTAAGTCCATATTACCTATATGCATATTGTAAGAGTGATTTATTTAAAAACTCTTTGTCTGGACTAGCAACTTCATCAATGTATCCAACTGTTAGTGATAAAGATATTTTGAATATGCCAATTATTTATCCGAACAAAGAAATACAAAAAAGTATTGAAGAAAAAGTAGAGGCTAGCTTCAGAAAGATTCAAGAGGCTCAACAAGAGATCAATGAAGCAATTACATTGATCAATACATTCATAGACAGCAAAATATCATAATTAATAAATAGTCGAGGGGGAATATTCCCCCTCACTTTTAATCACCAAACATCTGATCCTAGACAGTATCGTGGACAACAAATCCCTCTAAATTCTTAAAATATTTCTTCTCAAAGGCTTCAGGGCTTAACCAGCCATTTGCAGAATGTCTTCTGACCCGATTGTAATAAATCTCAA
>NZ_JANBNX010000013.1:0-86347 GCF_035615275.1 Acinetobacter sp. IK23 | reverse complement strand
GAAATTCATGCGCGTGTGGCAGTTCTGAATAGATTTACGGAATTAGGTAGACCTCGCACCCAAGTTGTGTCTTAAATTTGAATGGATTGGGGAGAACTCAGCTTTTGAATGTTTATGCAACAAAGCCATTAGGAATTTAAACACTTTATTGATGACTTGATATTTAAAATAAGAATTTTTATTTTTTAAAATAAAAAAGCCAAGCAAAATCGCTTGGCTTTTTAAGAAGCAAAAACAATTAGATTAAGAAATCTTCAAGTTTTGCACCTTTTTCAATTTCAGCAACTAACCAACGTGGTTGTTTACCGCGACCAGTCCAAGTCTCTTCAGAATTGTTTTTGTTTCGGTAACGTGGTTCTACAGATTTACGTGTAGTTTTCTTACGTTTTTGAGCACCAAACTCAAGAAGTTGTTCAACACTGAAACCTACATTTTCAGCAATCTCGATAATTTGATTATAAGCATCTTCGATTGCTTGATCTTTTTTGCTTGCAATTAAAGCTTCTGCTTCTTCTTGTAAGCGTTTTAACTCTTCAACAGATAATTCACTAATATCCGGTTTCATTAATAAATACTCCAGTCTTACTGACAATTCAAATAATACAGACAAAATTTAAAACATTAAATCATAACCAATAGTATTTATAATCTATTAAATAAGCAATAGTTCAAAAGACAAGTTCATCAGAATAATGCTATAAATTTACTTTTTAATTACATTAATAATTATAATTGCAATATATTTTCTTAATATTTATTTAAGCTAAATGTATTAAGTCATGTCCTACTGATTTTTCTAACTCAATTATTTTACTTTTTACTTCATTTGGTATTTCACATTTTAACCCTGTCGTTTTATCTAGACAGACCATTATGGCTTCACCCGTAGCAACGATTTGCTGCTGTGCTTCACTCCATAATATATAAGCCATACGGAATGCGCTATTGCGTATTTCTTCTACACGAACCCCTACTTTCAATACATCAGGATAAAAAACGGGTTTTAAATATCTGCACTGACTTGAAGCAACAACAGTATATATATTGGGGATCAATATATTTACATTTTCCATATATAAAATACGTGAGCTTTCAATATATCTATAATATTGTACATTATTGACATGACCAAAAGCATCCATATCTCCCCATGCAACTTTCTGGTCGTATATTACAGGGTAGACAGACAGTTCTTTCATTTTTACCTCAGATTTTAAATTTTAAAAAATTTGCATCATTTTCAAAGATTAGGTTTAACTGTTTAATTAACTCATCATCTTCTTTTAAGGTGGATTTAATACGTAAATAGTTCATTAAAATATTATCAGGGTATAAACTTAATAATATTTCAGCTTCAGCTTGACGATTCGTTGCCATGTAAACATGCCATTTTGCAAATGTTAAAACTGGCAAATTCATATATTGAGTTTCAAGTTGATTTATCTTTTCTTCAACATCGGCATAGTCAGGAACCTGCTTAAGCAGTTGCTGCTGAAACCACAAATAAAATACTTCTGGATCAAATTGCTCTTTGAGCAGATGCAAAGTTAATGTTTCATGCTGAATACTCATTTCTGGCATACGTGCCAAAAGTTTTAGCCACAGCAATTTACTACTATAGGGTCTGGTTTGAATCTCAGACTCTAAATCTAGATAACGCTGTTGCAATGCATGCAAGTCATCAATTGAAGCTTGATCAAATTGTTGGAGAAGCTGCTGCAACCATAAATCACGATGCTCAGCGTCCAATAATCCATATTTCATTGAACGTAAATATAACCATGGTTGCTGTAAAGCAAGCTGCCCCCATAACGCAGTTAATCGCTGTTGATAGGCTGTCTCGATTTCTTCAAGCCATGGCGATAATTGATGCTGATATAGGAACTCAAGATGTGTTAATGCACGTTCAGCTTCATTTTGAGCTAAAAATATTTCAATCCGCTGTAACTCTGCCAATTCAAAAGCCATCGGTGGCGATTGATCTAAAGCATCTAGAGCCTTAGGGTAATCTTCATTTAATACTAAGAACTTGGCATCAATAATATTTTTTAAAAGCCCCGACTGGGTAAAAACCCGTTCGATAAAGACACGTTGATCTTCGGCAGCTTCTAATAGCCAGACAATACCCAATTGCTCATAGGGATGAAGGTTTTTAAACTGAAAAATATTCTCTCTTTTACGTTGTTCACGAGAAGAATAACGTTTAATCCAAAGCCATATTAACTGAGCAATAAAACTCATTAGGACAAAAGTAAGGACTAATCCCCACACGTTTGTTTGCAATTGCAGCTGTCGCCAGTAGATATAAACATATCCCATGCCGTAGCCATAGCTAAGCAAAGCCAAAGCTGCAAAAAGTACTAAACTAATAAGAAGATAAACCCATAGGAGATGTTTCATATGCCCTCCTTATGAGCCTAGTAGGCCAAGAGTCGATAATTTAGGTACAGGTACGATAGATAAGTGAGATACTTTAGCAATACGATTTTTCAATTGCTGACTGGTCGCATCTGGCATTTCATTTAATTTCTGCATTACTGATTGCAGCTCATTTTGATATTCAGCCATTTTTCCTTGGTTTAATGCCTGCTCGGCAATTAATAACCTTAGTTGCACTTCTTTTAGCACAACACTTCGATTCATTAAATTAATAGACGGTGTTTCTACTTTTTCAATACGGAACCATTTCTTCCACCAAGATACTGACTCAGATTGATCCATCTCAAGTTTAGGTCGAGCCAATACTTGCTGAATATTTTTATCGATAGTTTGCAGTAGATCGTCAATCATTTGATGACGCTGATTTTGAGCAATTACGTATTGTTGTATTGCTTGTTTATCTTGTTCAAGCGCCTGATTTAGACTGTGTTTTAATGCTGGAGCAATTTCATATTGAGGCAATGCTTGTTGTAACTGAGTTAAATGATCTACTGCATAAATAAACTGTTGTTGATCAATCGCAAACTGAATTAAGTCTAATTTTTGTTTAATTAATACCGTTGGCTCAATGCCTGCATGAATGATTTCACTATTTGTCGATGGTGCCGACTGAACATCACTACCCGGCTGGGTTTGAACTTGTCTCTTTAGCGCAACCAACTGATCATTCAGATTGGCATATTGCTGTTCCGATTGGATTAAGCTTTGCTGAAGCTCAGGAACCGTACGAGAAATTTGCCACATATCGTAGCTAAGCTTAGCCAACCAAGCGATGCCCAGCAAAATGATAATAGAAACAAGTTTTCTCATACGAATCCTTATAATGCCTGAATGTGATGAATCATCCCCGAAGGCGATAAATTTTCAAGTTGAATAATGTGAAAATGAGCCTGTTGCTGATCGCGATATTTTTTTACAAGTTGAAAAAGACGTGGTCCTAAAACCAAATATACACAATCAGGTTGTACATTATTATTTAAACAAAGCTCTAACCAATATTTCCAGCTTGCCTCACTGGTAATTAAGACAAGCCATTTTTCTAAATTATAATTTGAATTCTGTGTCAGATGCTTAAATGTTGAATATGAGTCTTGTGGGCACTGCCGATGATATAAGACAAAATTTAAAATCTGGATACCTTGCTGCTGCAAAGTGTCCATCATAAATTGGCGGCCGCCTTCCCCTCTCCAAAAAGCCACACTACCCGTCTGCTGCATATTATAGAGAATAGGCAGTCTGAGCATACCTTCAGAAGTTTCAACATCTGGAACATGTGCTTCAATTCCATATTCATGGAGACGATTCGCCGTGGCCTGCCCAACCGCAATCCACTGAATATGTTTTAAGTTATCTAGCTTTAAACCACTTTGCGTTAAGTACTGCATACCCACATCAACTGCAGTAGGGCTCACAACTACAATCGCTTGTGCATCTGTCAACTGCTGATAGAGTTGAAAAAGTGAATCTGAAAAAGGCTGAGCAACCAGCTCTAAAAGAGGTAAAGACTCGACCTGATACCCCTTATTTTGCAAAGCTTCTGTTAATTCAGCTGCACGTGAGTCAGGTCGAGTATTAATAAACAGCATAGTTTTAGTAAAGAGCCTTTAATAAATCGCCAGCACCTTGTTCAAGTAAGTTTCGAGCAAGGTTCTCACCTAATTGCTGAGCATTATGAATTTCATCGTTCAGTTCAGCACGCAGTAATGTTTGTCCATCGACACTACCTACACGGCCTTCAATATGAATTTTGCCATCTTGTAAGGTTGCATAACCCGCAATAGGTACCTGACAACCACCTTCAAGATAGGCATTAAATGCACGCTCAGCACGTACACATACGTCAGTCTCTATGTGTAAAAGAGGTTGTATTAAAGCCAATACGTCTTGATCATCTGCACGACATTCCAAACCAAGAGCACCCTGTCCAACAGCAGGCAGACTTACATTTGGCTCGATAGTATGACGAATGCGATTTTCTAATCCTAAACGTTTTAAACCAGCGCTTGCCAAAATAATCGCATCATATTGACCATCATCTAATTTACCTAGACGAGTTCCAACATTGCCGCGTAAATCAATAATTTGTAGGTCTGGGCGTTGTTTTAAAATCTGCGATTTACGACGTAAGCTTGATGTACCAACTCTCGCTCCTTGTGGTAAGTCAGCAAATTTTTCAAAATGATTTGAAACAAAAGCATCTAATGGATCTTCACGTTCACAAATGACTGCCAAGGTTAAACCTTCTGGCAATGCCATTGGCACATCTTTCATTGAATGTACAGCAAGGTCCGCGCGACCATCTAAAAGAGCAGCTTCTAATTCTTTAACGAACAGCCCTTTGCCACCAATTTTTGCTAAAGGCGTATCTAAAATTTTATCGCCCTGCGTGACAAACTTGACCAACTCTACCGTTAAATCTGGGTGAAGCTCCTGCAAACGGGCACGAATATGTTCTGCCTGCCAAAGAGCAAGTGGGCTTTGTCGTGTAGCAATTTTCAAGGTTTTCATAAATTCAAGCATGGGCTGGTCAAACAATACACCCTAAACTTAACTTGATCCCTTAAAATTGCAAGTAAAATCTCACCAGCAAAAATAAGACAAGCGCAAGTTAAAGCTGATGTATCCGCTCTCTGAGCGTAGACAAATGACGACGGCTAACAGAAAGTCTTTCATCAAGGCCTCGTAAACGAACCTGATACTGACCTGAACTTACAAGCTCTAAACCATCTAAATAAGCAATTGAGACCAAGGCATTTCGATGAATACGAATAAATTGATCTGCAAATTCAGTTTCAAGCTCTTTCAGTGTTTCATCAATTAATACACTGCCATTTTTATGACGTATCGTGACATATTTTTGATCTGCCAAAAAATAATAGATATTTTCAACAGGAATCAGTTCAACCCCACGGTAGGTTTTGGCAGCAATTTGATGTCTTTGTGTTTTTAAATCCTGTAAAAGTTCAGGGTTTGGCAAGGCATTGAGCTGTGCTTGGGTAAGTTGCGTTAACTGCTTTAAAGCTTGTTCAAGTTCTGCCGGATCAATCGGTTTAAGAAGATAAGCTTGTGCTTGTGATTTAAACGCCTCTAAAGCATGCTGATCATAAGCTGTACAAAAGACAATAGCAGGTCGAGGGTTAAGCTGGCTTAACTGTTCCGCACAGACGAGACCATTCATACCCGGCATTTGGATATCAAGTAAAATCACATCTGGTTGATGAAGCCGTGCCTGTTCCAAGGCATCTTGGCCATGATGAGCTGTTGCAACAACCTCATGTCCCATCTTTGAAACTAAACGTGACAATCGCTCCACTGCTAATGGCTCGTCATCACAAATTAGCACCTTCATTCATCCTCCTTGTCACCGTTAACTTGGTCCATTTTTTTATGGTTAACTCTGACTGGCTTATTATTTTGATTGGTATTGATAGCTCATAATAGTGGTATATAAAGTTTCACCCTTATATACCTGGAACCTAACTGAGTTCCCATAATACGCTTTCAAGCGTTGTTTAACGTTTTCAAGAGCGATTCCATGCCCTTTCCGTGATTTTATTGTATCGTCTGTATAAGGGTTGGTAATGACTATACTGACCTGATTTTGCAATATTTCAACCAATACCCCTATGGTTGCCTTACCCATCATTGGTTCCACCCCATGAAAAATACTATTCTCTAACAAAGGTTGTAATGTCAATAAAGGAATCGTGACCTGCTTTAATTGCAAAGGTTCAAGCTCCACTTTCCAGTCGACTTGTAAACGCTCACCTAAACGTATTTGTTCAATCATTAAGTATTGTTTACTGAGTTCAATTTCTTCATACAAGCTTACCAATTTTAATTCTTGGAAACTCGCTCTAAATAAACGCGACAGACTAATCAGCATACTTTCAGCTTTATCTGGGTCTATCGTAATTAAACTCACCACATTATTTAAACTATTAAATAAAAAGTGAGGATGAATACGCGCTTGCATGGCCTGAATACGCGCATTTAATTCTGCATATTGTTGATGTAACCACTGTTCTCTGACATATAAATAGCGCAAACAAAATGCGCCGAGTAGTATTCCATAGCTTAAATATAAAGGGACATTGGTAAAATAAATGCTCCAGTCATGCGCTATATCACTCGTTCTTTTCAAGATTCCGAATTGAAAAAAATTACTTATTAGGGTGGTCACTACCACAATCGCTTGCAGCATAACAAAGCCAATTGCCAAAGCATATTTTTGCTGAAGTTGACTAAAAAAATTTTGAAAATATTCAACTAAGGCAAAAAAAGACAAAATCACCCAGTTAATAAAAATCATATATTGTAAAAGGCGCGACCCGCTTAAGGCATGCCACGATTGCGCTTCAGCCAAAGCTAAAACCAATGCCAAAACATTACTTGCGATAATTAATTCGAATAAATGTTGCCAACGATCAATTTTCGTAAAAAAATAGGAGGAATTTTGATTTCGATATGCTGTAGAAAACAACTTTGTTTGTTGAGCTTCGGCAAGTGATATACTCTTTTTTATTTTACTGAGCCACCATGACCACATCTTCAAATCCCCCTAATTCAGCAGCCCCAGACCAAACCTCAGGTATGTGGGGTGGTCGTTTTTCTGAAGCGACAGACGCTTTTGTAGCAGAATTTACTGCCTCTGTTCAGTTTGACCAACGTTTTTATAAGCAAGACATCGCAGGTTCAATTGCGCATGCTACCATGCTTGCAAAAGTTGGCGTACTCACAGAAGCAGAACGAGACGACATTATTGAAGGTTTAAGCACCATTCGTGCAGAAATTGAAGCTGGAAACTTTGAATGGCGTATCGATCTTGAAGATGTTCACATGAACATTGAATCACGTTTGACTCAGCGTATTGGCATTACAGGTAAAAAACTCCATACTGGTCGTAGCCGTAATGACCAAGTTGCAACTGATATTCGTCTTTATCTACGTGACGAAATTGATGACATTTTAGGTTTATTAGAGCGTTTACAAAAAGGCTTGTTAGGCTTGGCTGCTAAAAATGTAAATACAATTATGCCGGGCTTCACTCATTTACAAACAGCTCAACCAGTAACTTTCGGCCATCACTTATTGGCATGGTTTGAGATGTTAGTTCGCGATACAGAACGTCTTCAAGACTGCCGTAAGCGTGTTAACCGTATGCCTCTTGGTTCCGCTGCTCTTGCAGGTACTACTTACCCGATCGATCGTGCTTATACAGCAGAACTTTTAGGTTTTGAAGCTGTATCTGAAAACTCTCTTGATGCTGTATCTGACCGTGACTTTGCCATTGAATTTAATGCAGCAGCTGCGCTTATCATGATGCATTTATCACGTATGTCAGAAGAACTGATTCTTTGGACTTCTGCACAGTTCAAATTTGTGAATATTCCTGACCGCTTCTGTACTGGCTCATCAATTATGCCGCAGAAGAAAAATCCGGATGTTCCAGAACTGATTCGTGGTAAATCTGGCCGTGTATTTGGTGACTTAATTAGCTTACTTACGCTCATGAAAGGTCAACCTTTAGCGTACAACAAAGACAACCAAGAAGATAAAGAACCTTTGTTCGATGCTATCGATACGGTTCGTGGTTCACTTATGGCATTTGCAGACATGATTCCTGCATTGGTTCCGAATATTGAAATCATGCGTGAAGCTGCACTTCGTGGATTCTCAACTGCAACTGACCTTGCTGACTACTTAGTGAAAAAAGGCGTTGCGTTCCGTGATGCGCATGAAATTGTAGGTAAAGCTGTTGCATTAGGTGTAGCTGAAGAAAAAGATTTATCTGAGTTAACACTTGAGCAATTACAACAATTCTCTGACTTAATCACAGCAGACGTATTCGATAAAGCTTTAACACTAGAAGCTTCTGTAAATGCACGTGATCATATTGGCGGAACTTCACCAAAACAGGTTGAAGCTGCAATTGCACGTGCCCATACACGTTTAGAACAGTTATACGCTTAAGGATAAATCATGAGTCGCCAAGTATTTTGTCGTAAATATCAAAAGGAAATGGAAGGTCTAGACTTTGCTCCTTTTCCTGGTGCTAAAGGCCAAGATTTCTTTGAAAATGTTTCTAAGCAAGCATGGCAAGAATGGTTACAGCACCAAACTACGCTGATTAATGAAAAGCGTTTAAATGTGTTTGAACCAGATGCAAAAAAATTCCTTGAAGAACAACGTGAGAAGTTCTTCAATAATGATGAAAGTGTTGAAAAAGCAGAAGGTTGGAAACCTGAATAATTAGCTTGCTCTAACCTTATCGTCATTAAGAAGGCGGATCTATATACATAGATCTGCCTTTTTTTACGTGAAACTTACACAAACATATAAAGCCTTACATAGAGCGCACAGGACTCTACATGACATAAATTCAATGAAACCTTATCATGAATCCATAGCAAGTGAGACACGATCCCTGTCGTGTTTTCTCTTAATGCACTTGATTTTCTGTCCTGAACTTCCCCCCAAAGTTCGGGACATTTTTTTATCTATTATTTTTAGTTATAAAAAAGCCTTGTTTGAAACAAGGCTTTTATTTTCTCAATTAAAGCATTATTTTTCGTGGACTTTTGCTTCAATTTCTTCAATTTTGGTATGACGAGCATCAAAGCCTTTCGCCATATAAATCACTTGTTCAGCAATGTTACGCGCATGGTCGCCAATACGCTCTAAAGAACGCAAAACCCACATCACGTTAATTACGCGAGCAATATGACGCGGATCTTCAATCATATAAGTCATTAAAGTACGCGTTGCTGATTGATATTCACGGTCAATGTCAGCGTCTGCTAAAAGTACACGTAATGCCTGATCGGCATCTAAACGTGCAAAAGCGTCTAGGGCATCGTGAATCATGACACGTACTTGGTTACCAATATGACGAGTTTCCATGTAACCACGAGGTGATCCACCCTCTTCACAGAGGTTCTGTGCAATACGAGCAATTTTTGCAGCTTCATCCCCAATACGCTCAAGGTCAGTATTGGCTTTGCTCATGGCAATAACCATACGCAAGTCAATCGCTGCTGGATGACGACGCGCCAAGATGAGTGTCAAACCCTCATCAATATCACGCTCATATTGATTGACTGCATTATCTTTAAATTGAACATCAATCGCTAAATTCGCGTCTGTATCAAGCAAAGAATGAATTGCATTGGCAACCTGTTGTTCGACCAAGCCACCCATGGTCATAAACTTTGTGTTCACATCTTGCAAATCTTCATTAAATTGAGAAGAAATATGATGGCTTAACACCGGATTACTTGGACTCAAGGAAGCCTCCAACATGATGGCGCAGGGATAAAATGATTGAGCATTAAAACACATCAATCATTAAATTTTTATGACAAAATTAAAATTCAGATAAAAGCATTTTTTATTACTGATACGTTAACCAGCTGTTTAATTCGACCAGATCTTTTTCACCTAACTGGCCTACAGCAGCTTTTAAACGCAGTACATTTAATAAATAGTCATATTGAGCATTAAGATAATCCTGTTTTGCAGAAAAAGCATTACGCTGCGCCAATAAAACATCAACCATACTTTTTAAGCCTTCGTTATAACTGGCTTTTGAAGCTTGCGACACAAGTGCCGAAGAATCCATTGCTGCTTTTCTTGCTTCAAGTTTTGCACGGTCGGTATCTACCTGCATAAAAGCACTTTTTACATCAACATTGGCACGGCGAATGGCCGCATCGAGTTGGGCTTGTGCTTTATTTAACTCTACACTGGCTTTTTTAATAGAGGTTCGGGTCTGTCCTCCATTAAATAAATTCCAGTTCATCTCCACACCAATTTGGTCAAACTTCCCGTCAGTTGAAATGAGTGTTTCTGGTGTTTGTTTGGTATAGCCATAGCTGGCAACTGCGTCTATCTGTGGATAAAGCGCAGCTTTTTCCACACGGCGTTGATCTTCAGCATATTGTCGTTGTAAACGTGCTTGCTGAATTTTTAAATTTTGTTGCTGGGCTAAATTCAACCAATCATCAAGCTGGGCTGGATAAGGTTTTTGAAAAGTAAAATCACTTCGTAAAACTGCAAGCTTATCTTGATAGGGGCCAATATATTCCGATAGTTGCTCTTGAGCTAATAGAATCTGTACATTGGTCGCAATACGATTGGCTCTGGCACTTTGATATTGAGCATTTGCCTCACTCACATCACTACGCGCTACCAAACCTTCTTTAAGCTTAGCATTCATCATGTTGAGCTGTTCAAGTAAAGCCTTTTCTTCTTGTAAATATGCAGCAGTAAGTGCTTGCTGACGAAGTACATTAAAATAAGCTTCTGCGACATTTAAAACATGATCTTGTTTTTGCAGTCTTAAAGTGATTTCACTGAGTGCAACTGAGGTTTTAACCTGTTTATAACCTTCCCATGCATCCATACGAAAAAGAGGCTGACGAGCAGACAAAGTTGCTTGTTTAGTGGTCGATGTATTACTCACTAACGCATCTGACAGCCCTTCTTGATCAACACCCGGAAAATTCGAACGTTTTACTGTTTGGCTATTACGATTAATTTTTCCAGACAAGGTAACTGTCGGTAATAAAGCGCCCGTTGCTAAGCCCAAATTAAGCTGATCTGCTTCAAATTGTTGTTGATTCGCTTGCCATGTCGGATCATTTTGTTTCGCGCGCTCATAAGTTTCAACTAAATCTAGAGCAAAACTTGACGAGGTAAAACTCCACAAACCCGCCACAAGCATTAATTTTATTTTCATTGTTTAAATCAACGATAAAACTTGGCTTTAAGACTAAGAAAAATTTGAATCAAACTCAAGCCATTAAAAGTTTTAGTTTTTTTAAGTGTTCCGAGTTTTTGACAATATTAAAATACAAATAAAAATCAAAAACATGCCGATCCAACCCAACCATGAAACATGCTCACCCACTAACACAATCGCAAAAATCGCAGCAACTAAAGGTTCAAATAAAGTTAAGGTAGTCGCTTTGCTCGCATTTACTGTTTTTAGTCCAAAACCGAAAAGTAAATAACCCAAAAACATAGGAATCAGCATCATATAGCCAGCCACAAGTAAATTGGTTGAGCTTTGTAATAATCCTTCACCTGTAACCAACAAAGTAGGAAGCAAAATAACTGCCCCGCCACCCATAATCATGCCCATTGCAGCTTTAGAGGCAACACCTCGATCTATTAATTTTTTTGCAGCCCATGAATAAAGCGAATAAGTTGTAGCTGCGATAAGCCCAAGAAGAATACCGAAGTATTTATTCCATTGATTTGTACTATCTAGAACCGCATGACTTTCACCCATCGACAACATCGTTACGCCAAGCACACCGCAGACAAAACTTAGAAACCAGATGGTAGACAAAGCTTTGCGATCAAAAAACCGCTCTAAAATTGCTGCAATCAGTGGAGCCGAGCCAATTGAAACCACAGTACCAATCGTAATGCCGGCATAATGCATTGAGGAATAAAAAGCTAACGGGTAAATACCCACCGCCACTATACCCAAAAGCAGTATTAAAAGATTCTCCCTTATAAATTGTCGGTTTTCACGGATCGCTCGCGATGCAACTAAAGCTTGTAAAAGACCTCCACCGCCCATCGCTGCGGCACCAATAGCAAGTGGGCCAAGTGTCGGTGCAAATGCCGCCGCAGTACCTGTTGTTCCCCACAAAACAGAGGCAACTAAAATCGCAATTGTGCCTCCATAGCTACTATTTTTAATGAGGCTAATCATTTGAACATTCTCTATTTAAAATGTCTTCTGCCATTTGCTTTGCTAATAGAAGTTGACGACTGTTGCCTTCCAAGCCTGCTCGTGCCATAGAGCCTTCTAAAAGAAATGAAAGCTGTGTAGCCACATAGTTAACACGCTGTGAGTCTGGTATTAATTTTTTTAAATGCTCGGCAACAATAGCCTCAACTTCTTCTTTATGTTGTCTTACCGAACTTCGACCTGAACTATTCGCGGGAAACTCTGCGGCAGCATTTAAAAGCCCACATCCTCGAAAGCCTTTTTCATAGGCAAATTCCGCATGGTCTTGATAGGCATCAAATACGGCCAAAATAGCGTCTGTAGCTGTTTTTGTTGTTGCTAAACGGTTTTGATACAGGTCTAACCACTCTTGATGCCGCGCAGCAATATAGGCATCGACCAACTCACCTTTTGAAGAAAAATTATTATAAAGCGACATCTTGGCTACATCTGCTTTAGTCGTAACTGAGTTAATACCAGTTGCAGTAATGCCGTCGTTATAAAACAAAGTTGAAGCGGCATCGAGAATTTTCTGTCTTGCTGTTTTATCATTCATAGTTTTAATTTAAGTAGACCGACCTACCTAATAATAAAGATTTCTAACAATGATGCAATCTTTTTCCGAGTTATAATTTGAGCAATATTCACTTTGATAAAAATACAATCATGAAAAAAGTTTTAATAATGAGTATGTGCAGTGCACTACTTTTAGCTGGTTGCAATAAAACCTCACAGCAAGATCAAGTTGTATCTAAAGAACAAGAAACTACTAAACAAGAAGCTACCCAAAAACAAGAAAGTAGTTGCACACAAATTATGACTGCAATGAAAAAAATTAATCAAAACAGCAAAATAGAAGAATTGAACCAAATTAATGAAAAGCTCAAAACCTGTGTTCCATCATTAAAAAATGAGGAACAACTTAAGCTAATGAATGCTTCAACCGCCATGTATCAACGTTTCCTTAAACAAGACGATAATGAAAAAACAGCGAAAGCTTTTGAGGCATTTGGCTATGCCATTTTAGAAAAAGAACCATTAGATGCTAAAAAAACAATGAAAACCAAGAAAAAGTTATTCGATCAGCTTAGTACTCGTGATCAATATCTGATTCAACATGAGGGCCAAGCCTATATCGAACTTCTCTATCAAGGTGAAGGAATGTTTACGTATCGACGTCAGCCAAACTATTTAGTTGATGTTTTTGCTAAAGCCCTACCCGCTGACCAAAAAGAGTTCTTAACGCGTATGGCAAAAGACAATAAAGAGATTTTCTATGACGACGGCGCTTTAGCTATCTCATGGAAAGAGCTTACTGAGCGTGCATTATTTTGGGAGAAATTTATTCAAAAATATCCAAAGAGTTATTTTATTAGCGATGCAAAATTATTATTTAATGAGTACCGATACTTTATTTTCTTTGGCTTAGATAATACGCCTGTGTCCGATGAGTTTGCTCCAAACACATGGATTGATAAAAATGCTTTACAACAAATTCAATTTTTATCTACACAAAAACAGTCGAGTTTAGCGAAACCTGCTCAAGAGTTTCTTAAATTTATTGCCACTCCAGTTGAAGAACGAAATAAGCAGTTTAACCTAGATTTAATGGATGAAAATGGACAGGAAAAATCAAACTATCAGCTTGTCCATGAACAGCTTGAGCAGTTATTAAAACTAGAGTCACCATGGAATACTCAAAGCTACCGTGACTGCCACATGGATGCAGTTTGTATAGATACAAATTGACAATGCCAGCCAACCTAAAACATGTTAGTCTTTAAATCGCTTGACGGAGCGCGAGTAATAGCTCGCTGAGATTGTGTAAATTCCGTGTTATCGCAACACAAGTTTGATCACAAGTACCGTTGAACCTGATCAGGTTAAGACCTGCGTAGGAATCAAGCCATCTAAAAACTTACAGCCTTAAATTTATCTACTAAAGATAAATCCGCCATCGTTTTTGGTCGTGCTTGATTCGTTGATGTTATTCATAAGGATCATGTGATGAACCAGTTAACGAATCTTTCTTCTGCTGAAATTTCAGCTCAACATGAACAAGATGCAAAAGATTTAACCCGCATCTTGCCTGCTTCAAAAAAAGTTTATATTGAAGGCTCTCGCCCTGATATTCAGGTTCCTATGCGGGAAATTTCTTTAACAGATACCCCTACTGGACTTGGCGGTGAACATAATCCACCTGTTATGGTCTATGACACGTCAGGTGTTTATACAGATCCGAATGTTCAAATTGATTTAGACAAAGGTTTACCTTCAGTTCGCCAAAACTGGATTGAAGAACGTAATGATACCGATGTACTTGATGGCTTAACTTCAAAGTTTGGTCAGGAACGTTTAAAAGACATTCGTACCGCTGACATTCGTTTTGCTCATATTCAAAACCCACGCCGCGCTAAAGCAGGTAAAAATGTCACTCAAATGCACTATGCCAAGCAAGGTATTATCACACCTGAAATGGAATATATTGCAATTCGTGAAAATCAACGCCAGCGTGAAGGTGTTGATATGCGCCAACATGCTGGACAGAATTTTGGTGCAAAAAACTTAAAAGAAATTACACCTGAGTTTGTTCGCCAAGAAGTTGCTGAAGGTCGCGCAATTATTCCTGCCAACATTAACCATCCAGAACTTGAACCAATGATTATTGGTCGTAACTTCTTGGTTAAAATTAATGCCAATATTGGTAACTCAGCTCTTGGCTCTTCAATTGATGAAGAAGTTGCAAAAATGACTTGGGCAACTCGTTGGGGTGCCGACACGATTATGGATTTGTCGACAGGTAAGAATATCCATGAAACACGTGAATGGATTATTCGTAACTCACCTGTTCCAATCGGTACCGTGCCAATCTATCAAGCCCTTGAAAAAGTGGATGGTGTTGCAGAAGATCTGACTTGGGAAATCTTCAAAGACACACTGATTGAACAAGCAGAACAAGGTGTTGATTACTTCACGATTCACGCAGGTGTCTTACTTCGCTATGTGCCGCTTACAGCAAACCGTTTAACGGGTATTGTGTCTCGTGGTGGTTCAATCATGGCTCAGTGGTGTCTAGCACATCATGAAGAAAACTTCTTATACACACATTTCGATGAAATCTGTGAAATTATGAAAGCTTATGATGTTTCATTTAGTTTAGGTGATGGCTTACGTCCGGGTTGTATTCAAGATGCCAATGACGAAGCGCAGTTCAGCGAACTTAAAACATTAGGTGAGCTGACTCACCGTGCATGGGAACATGATGTTCAGGTCATGATTGAAGGTCCGGGCCATGTACCAATGCACATGATTAAAGAGAACATGGACTTGCAGTTAGAAGTATGTAAAGAAGCGCCATTCTATACGCTTGGGCCATTAACAACTGACATCGCACCGGGTTATGACCACATTACTTCTGCAATTGGCGCAGCCATGATTGGTTGGTACGGCACAGCGATGCTTTGTTATGTGACGCCAAAAGAGCATTTGGGCTTACCAAACAAAAAAGATGTTAAAGATGGAATTATTACCTATAAGCTTGCAGCACATGCTGCTGACCTTGCTAAAGGACATCCGGGTGCTCAAGTTCGCGATAATGCCTTGTCAAAAGCTCGTTTTGAATTCCGTTGGGATGATCAGTTCAACTTAAGTTTAGACCCTGACACAGCACGTAGCATGCATGATGAAACCTTACCAAAAGAGGCGCATAAATCTGCTCACTTCTGTTCAATGTGTGGTCCGAAATTCTGTTCAATGAAAATCACCCAGAATGTACGTGACTATGCCAACAATCTCACCAATAACGACTCAGAGGTTGAAGAAGGCCTCAAAGCGATGAAAGAGGTTTATCAAGAGCAAGGACAAAAACTGTATCATAAAGTGTAAATATTCAAAAAAAACACTTGCCTAGACATGATTCTCGGTTAGGATGAAATAAATAGATTTCGTCCTGATCGAATCATGAGTATTGTCGAGCGTCCAAGTTATACATCTAAAGATGTCGAAGTAACATCACGTGAATCTCTGTTCAGTGGTTTTATTCAAGTTGAAAAAGTTAGCCTTCGACATCGTCTATTTAATCAGTCTGAATATACTCCTGTATTGCAGCGCGAACTTGTACATCGGCCTGAAGCGGCTGGTGTTCTTCTCTACAATGACCAAAAACAACAGTTTGCACTGATTGAACAGTTTCGTGTGGGTGCTTTAGGTGATTCTCAATCACCATGGCAGCTTGAAGTTATTGCTGGGGTATTAGATGGCAATGAATCACCAGAAAACTGTATTCGACGTGAAAGCCTTGAAGAATCAGGTTGTGAAGTTCAGGATTTAGAACATCTATTTAGTTTTTATCCATCAGCAGGTGCATGTTCCGAGCTATTTCACCTGTATGTTGCCGAAACCAATTTACCAGATGAAGGCGGTATTTTTGGGGTAGATGATGAGGGTGAAAATATTCAGCTACATTTGTTTAGTTATAGTGAAATTCAAACACTACTCGACAGCGGACGTTTAAGAAATGCCCCTGTTATTATGGCATTGCAATGGCTGGCTCAACACAGCAAAACGATAATAAATCCGAAGAGGTAGGACGGTGACTTTTCAAGTCTCAACACTTTCACAAAAAAATCATGTCATCATACAAATTACCGATACACATTTATTGGAGTATCCACAGCTAGAATTTGTCGGGATGAATCCTGAAGAAAGTTTCCATGCCATTATCAAACAGATATTAAAGCAACATCCTGAAGCAGACGCGATTATTCATACTGGAGACCTCGCACAAGCACCGACACCGCTTACCTACAAGCGTTATATAAACTTTATGCAAACCTTGGGGTTACCTTTTTTTCATACGCTAGGTAACCATGACAATGTGGACCACTTTCCTTTGCATAACGAAAATCATCAGGAACCTGTGGTTGTAGGTTTAGGCAACTGGCGCATCATTATGCTCAACAGTGCCGTAAAAGGAAAAATAGATGGTCATTTGTCTTCAGAACAATTAAAAAACCTAGCGAATTTGCTTGAACAATTCGCAGATCACCCAGTTTTGCTGGCTTGCCATCATCATCCATTTGCCATGAAATCAAAATGGATTGATCATCATAAGCTTCAAAACTCAAATGCCCTTCTGGATACGTTAAGTCCATTTAAAAATGTAAAGGCATTGGTCTGCGGACATGTCCATCAAGACTCTCTTAATATTTGGCAAGGTATCGAGTTTTTCTCCACACCTTCAACAAGTGTGCAATTTAAACCGTTTAGTAAAGATTTTGCGCTCGACCAAAATGCACCGGGTTATCGTTACATTCGTCTGAATAATGATGGCACTTTTGAAACAAAAGTATTTCGACTTGAAAATTTTAAAACCCTTATAAATACTGATATTTCAGGCTATTAACCCTATTTTTTATATGCTTATATAGAATTATGACTGGGGTAAACACGTTTTGAAAATATTTACGGGTCAGAATGACTATCATCTTGCAGGAAAAATCTATATGATGACGACCCGATGGGAAAATCCCATCGATGGTTTTCTATAAAAACACTTGCATATCACCATATTTTTTGCGTATAGATAATACGTGTATGATGAGGAATGCCCTATTATGGCGAATGACAACCACAACCAAGTTTTGGATGAACATACAGAAGTTGTAGTAGAAGGTGATAAAGCTTCTGCAAAACGTGCACGTAAAGTGAAACCTAAAACTTCTGACATAGGCACAACTGCAAGTTTATTTGGTATTGCACCTTATCAACCTAAGAAAAATGAAGAGTACATGTCTGAAGGACAGCTCGAGCATTTCCGACAAATTCTGCAAGCATGGAAAGCTGAATTAATGTCTGAAGTTGATCGTACTTTAAATACGATGCAAGACGAATCAACTGCACTGCCAGATGTAAACGATCGTGCTACCCAAGAAGAAGAATTTGCAATTGAATTACGTACACGCGACCGTGAACGTAAATTAATTCGTAAAATTGAACAATCTATGGAAGCTATTAAAAACGAAGACTACGGTTTCTGTGAAACTTGTGGTATCGAAATCGGTTTACGTCGCTTAGAAGCACGTCCAACTGCAACGTTATGTATTGACTGCAAAACTTTGGCAGAAATTAAAGAGAAGCAAAATAACGGTTAATATGACCGCTGTAGCTACTCAAGAAAAGCCCAGCTTTTCGTACTCAGGTCGGTTTGCGCCCTCGCCAACCGGCCCTTTACATTTCGGATCACTGATTACTGCTGTTGCCAGTTATTGTGATGCCAGAGCTCATCAAGGGCGATGGGTAGTTCGTGTTGAAGACACCGACATCCCACGTATCTATCCCGGTAGTGAAGACCATATACTTGCATCAATTGAAGCTTTTCAGTTCGATCCCGATGCCGATATTATCTTTCAAAAAGACCGCCTAGACATTTATGAAAGCGTATTAGACCAGCTTAAAAAAGAAGGTCTGGTTTATGCTTGTCAGTGTACCCGTAAAATGCTCGGTTCAAATGCAATCTATGCAGGCACTTGCCGTGATTTACATCTCGACTTTCAAGATCAAGCAATTCGGGTAAAAGTTCAAGATCAGCAAATTTGTTTCGATGACCGCCTACAAGGATACCATTGCTCCAATCTACAATATGACCTTGGAGACTTTGTTCTTAAACGGCGCGATGGCATTATTAACTATCAACTTGCTGTAGTTGTAGATGATTATCTGCAAGGTATTACTCACGTTGTTCGCGGTGCAGACCTCTTAGATAATACCGAACGTCAAATCTGGCTAGGTCAACTGCTCAATTATCCTAAACTCAGCTATATGCATCTTCCTTTAGCTATGAATGACCAAGGGCAAAAACTTTCTAAACAAAACCTTGCCCATGCGCTTGATTTAACCAAGGCACCTCAATTACTACAACAAGCTATACAAGCACTAGGCCAACCAAAGGTTGATTTAGATCGCCCTGAAGTGATGCTCAAGCAAGCTGTAGCGCAGTGGAATGTAGATTTAATTCCTCATAAACAAGAGCTCAGCGGAACATATTTATAAATGAAAAAGCCCGATTTGATATCGGGCTTTTTTTATAACGATTGAAATGATTTAGAAATTTGATTCTTCTCTTTCAGGATTCACTTCTTGAGTTGATGCATCAATCTTTAAGATCAAACTAATCATGGCTGCACACATCATTAAAGACGTACCACCATAACTAATAAATGGCAGAGTCAAACCTTTGGTTGGCATTAAGCCCATATTCATACCCGCATTTACCAAAATCTGGAGTAAGAAAATAATACTAATGCCATAAGCTAAATAGCCCGCGCGAAGATAATGGTGTTTCAAAGCACGGTGACCAATTTTGATACAACAAGCCAACATCAAGAAAGACAAGCCAATGACAATCGAAATACCAAAGAAGCCAAACTCTTCACCTAACACGGCCAACATAAAGTCAGTATGTGCTTCAGGTAAATAAGATAGTTTTTGAACACTATGTCCCAAACCTGTTCCAAACCATTCACCACGACCAAATGCCATGAGTGCATTTGATAACTGATAACCCACACCTAATGGGTCTGCCCATGGGTCAGTAAATGAAATCAAACGTTGAAAACGATAAGGCTCAAATAAGATTAAGAACACAATACCGGTGACAATCGCACCTAGCATGATTAAGAACTGCGTTGGTGGTGCACCAGCTAAAAAGAATACCCCAACCATCATCATGACAATAACGATCGTTGCCCCCAAGTCAGGCTCGGCAATAATCAAACCAACCGTAATTGCCATCACACCACTTAAACGCAGTAAACCTTTCCAGTGCGTACGAACCTCTTTAGCACGGCGTACCACATAGTCTGCTGTAAAGATTGCCATCATAACCTTGGCAACCTCTGTAGGCTGCAAGGTAAAACCGCCGATTTTAATCCAACGAGTAGAACCATTGACTTCCGAACCTACCGCCAGAGCAGCAACTAACAGCACCATGGTTAATAACCACAGCGGGAAAGTGTTTTTAAACCATGTATTCAGTGAGATTCGATAAGTCAAATACGCCACTACCCCAGCAACCGCAATAGAAATTGCATGGCGGATGACGTAGTGAAACGGGTTCTCATGCATATATTCGGCATAAGGCATGGAAGCAGATGCAACCATCACCGATCCGATACATAACAAAGCAACGACACAGAAAATCAGAACATTACGTGGTGTCACTTCCGCTGGCCATTTAGGCAATATCCGTTCATACCACTGATTGATTTTCTGGATTGTGGTCTGAGCTAAGCCTGCCATACTACATTCCTAATCATAATACTTCTTTAAACCAACGAATTGACGCAGGCAACAAACTGCTGACCACGGTCATTATAACTTTTAAACATATCAAAACTTGCACACGCTGGTGATAGCAACACCACGTCCTCAGCATGCGTTTCACGTTGAGACAGCTCTACAGCTTCTTTAAGCGTTGCTGCATGTAAAATTTTGGTTGCACCTTGAATGGCTTGTTCAATCACCGGAGCATCCTCACCAATCAATACCACAACTTTGGCATATTTTTCGATAGAAGAACGTAATGGACCAAAATCCTGACCTTTACCTTGCCCGCCTAAAATCAAGGCAACCTTACCTCTTTTCACTTCAATAGCAGCGCCTAAACCATCAATCGCTGCAAGCGTAGCGCCAACGTTAGTGCCTTTAGAATCATTGTAATAACGTACGCCATGCACAGTCTTTACATATTCACAGCGATGCTCTAACCCTTTAAATTGTTTTAAGGTTTCAAGCATAGATTCCATAGGCAGGCCTATTGCCTCACCTAATGCTAAACAAGCTAAAGCATTTGCTACGTTATGCATGCCTTGAATATATAAATCTGAGCTTTTAATTAAACGCTGCAGACCACGTGCAAGCCAAAGCGTTCCATCACCATCTCTTAAAACACCATATTGATTTAAATCTGGTGCATTTAAACCAAAGCTTTGCATTGGTGTGGTATCTGGAACGAGAGGACGACTTAAAGCGTCATCACGGTTAAATACTACTTTTTTAACACCTTGGAAAATACGGTGTTTTGCTTGATGGTAACCCAACATATTGCCGTGACGATCTAAGTGGTCTTCACTCATATTGAGAACCACAGCAACTTCAGCATTTAAGTGAGACGTGGTTTCTAGCTGAAAACTTGATAGCTCAAGTACAATTAATTCAGGTTGATCTTTTAATAAATCTAGAGCTGGGCGTCCAAGATTGCCACCAACAGCCACTTTCTTACCCGCATCTTTAGCCATTAAGCCAATTAAAGTCGTTACTGTACTTTTCGCATTAGAGCCAGTGATCGCTACAATAGGCACATCGGTTGCACGGCGTAATAATTGGATATCACCGACCACAGAAATACCTTGAGCAATAGCTGCCTGAATTTCCGGTAATTGCGGTGCAAGGCCTGGGCTTAAAATAATTTCTTCTGCTTGTAATAATAGTTCTTGGTCAAGTTGACCGAAACTAGTTTTAACACCAGCTGGGATCTGATCATGCCCTGGTGGCGTGGGACGAGAGTCTGTTACTGCAACTTGGTAGCCTTGTTCATGCAGGAAATTTACAGCAGAAACGCCTGATATTCCCAAGCCTGCTACAACTTTTAACCCACCACGTTGTATTAACATTTTTGCCCCACAATTTATCAATCGACAGAATGGCAAAAATGTTAGCACTTTGCTGTTTTGAATGCTTTTTCAGTTTGAACTTTATTCATCTTTTTTTGTGTCAGTGCGTAAAAAAGCCATCAACATGATGGCTTTTTAAACGAAACAAGAAATACTAAATTTATTGCCATTTAATCGGCTTAATTTCTTGAACTGTATTGGTAGGTTTATCTTCGCTTGAACAACCACAACCGCCAGCACAACCAAAGGCCATTTTCGGTTTAAGCCATTTTGCCAAGGTTACCCAACCTTGCTTTTCGCAAAATGCAGAGAGTGAAGAAAAGACTGAATTTGCTGTTTTTGGAAATACTTTCTTAAAAACAACGACAGCACTCCAAATCACTAAAACCGCAATAATCAGATATTGAACCATATACAACCTCCTTTATTGCTTTAGCCCCAGTAGTGGGAAGCAATTTGATAGGTAACAAACGATGCAAAATAAGCTAAACCAAACAGATATGCAGTCATAGCTGCAACATGTTTCCATGAACCTGTTTCACGGCGTACCGTTGCCAATGTTGCCAAACAATGTGGAGCATAAATAAACCACACTAAAAGCGATAAACCTGTTGCCAAAGACCAACCTGTTCCATCTGCACTAATCAGATGTGACAAACCTTGTGCCACAGCATCATCATCTGTTGCAGACAAGGCATAAACTGTACCTAATGCCGCAACAACCACTTCACGAGCAGCCATAGCTGGGATTAAGGCGATACAGATTTGCCAGTTAAAACCAACTGGAGCAAATAAAGGCTGGATAAGATGCCCGAGCATACCTGCAAAACTATAATCTATGGCAGGTAATGTCGCCCCTTCTGGTGGCTGCGGGAAAGTACACAAGAACCAAAGCAAAATAGAGAGCGCAAAAATGATTCCGCCGACGCGTTTCAAGAAGATCTTTGCACGATCCAATAAACCGATTCCCACACTTTTTAAATCAGGGAAACGATAACTTGGTAGCTCTAGCAGTAAAGCATGTTGCGATTTATCTTTTTGCAAAAACTTCATTAAAAATGAAACGCAAAGCGCACTCACAATACCAGCCATATACAGACCGAAAAGCACTAAACCTTGCAGGTTAAAAATACCCCAGACCATTTTCTCTGGAATGAAGGCAGCAATCAGCAAGGCATAAACAGGTAAACGTGCCGAGCAAGTCATTAAAGGCGCAACCATAATGGTCGTAAAACGATCACGAGGGTCACTAATACTACGCGTTGCCATAATTCCCGGTACTGCACAAGCAAAGCTCGAAAGTAAAGGAATAAAGGCACGGCCACTTAAGCCAGCTTGGAACATTAATTTATCAAGCAAGAATGCTGCACGCGGTAAATAGCCTGATTCTTCGAGTACCAAAATGAAGAAGAACAAGATCAAAATTTGTGGCAAGAACACAACTACGCCACCTGCACCCGCAATAATTCCGTCGACAACCAGACTATGCAGTAGTGGCTGCGTAATCACACTTCCTATTACTTCACCCAGCCAGCCGAAGAAGCCTTCAATACCATCCATGAATGGAGCGGCCCATGCAAAAACTGCTTGGAACACAATAAACATCATGATGGCAAGGCTAAGTAGGCCTAAAACTGGATGTAAGAAAATCCGATCTAGAAAATCAGTCCGCTTATCACCCTGATCAACATAATGAACAACATCTTTAAAAATCATATCGATTTTTTGATGATGAGTTCCAGTTAAACCACTCAGTTCAGTTTGTGGCACACTGTATTTTTCTTGATCAAGGGCATGTAATAGATTTTCAATACCCGCATTACGAACAGCCACTGTTTCAACAACTGGCACGCCCAAACGTTGAGACAACTTTTGAGTATTAATTTGGATACCACGACGACGCGCTTCATCCATCATATTCAGTACAAGTAAAATCGGACGACCTAACTCGATCATTTCGAGCACTAGCCCTAAATGCAATTTTAAGTTAGTGGCATCAACCACACATAAAAATGCATCTTGCTGCCCTTCTTCTGCAATTTTACCCAAACAAACGTCACGGGTAATTACTTCATCAGGACTGGTTGCATTAAGACTATATGTACCCGGTAAATCGAGTACACGCACAGCTCGACCTGAAGGCAAATGAAAATGACCAACCTTACGCTCGACCGTTACGCCCGCATAGTTTGCAACTTTTTGTCGAGTTCCAGTTAAATGGTTAAAAAGAGAGGTTTTACCACAGTTAGGGTTTCCCACAAGGGCAATACGTAACGCATCACTCATGCGGGTACTCCTTCTTCTACTTGAATTTCAATTTTTTCCGCTTCTGCTTTACGTAAAGCGAAACGAGTAAAGCCTATTTGGATTAAGATCGGATCACCACCAAAAACACCTTTGGTAATCACTTCCACTCGTGTGCCCGGTACAAAGCCCAGACTTTCCAAACGAATTGCGACCAAATCTTGCTGCTCGGACTCTATTTCCATCCGATTCACTTTGGTGATGGTAGCCGCTTGCTTCACTTTCAACGCTGATAAACGCACCGCATCCGATCCTAAAACCTTTTTTTCTAGTATACATATAAATGAGAATAATTACCAAATAAGGTTAAATTTCAATTCTCACCTACTTTAATCGACAAATCTTAAAGTTTCTTTTAAAGTACAGTGGTTTAGAGGATATTGTTTATGATAAGTAAAAAACCGCGTATTCCAAGCCCTGTTCAAATTCCTGAACATTTGAGCTTTTTACAAGGTTTTCGTGACTATTTGGTTGCTCAAACAGTGAGTCCACATACTCGTAATGCTTATTTATCTGACCTGATTCAATGTGCTGAACTTCATAAAAAAAATAGCTTGCCGAAATGGTCGAGTGATGACATTTCTGATGTCTTAATTGAACTTACCAAAATAGGAAAAAGTCCACGCTCAATCGCACGCTGCTTATCTGCCCTACGCCAGTTTTACAAATTTTTACGTGAACAAAAATTACGAAGTGATAACCCGGTAGCGACACATCACTCACCCAAAATTGGCCGAGCTTTACCCAAAGATTTATCAGAAGAAGATGTAGAAGCACTTATTCAAGCGCCTGACATTACAACAGCTTTGGGGTTGCGTGACCGAGCGATGTTTGAAGTACTTTATGCATGTGGTTTACGCGTTTCTGAGCTAATCAACCTACGCTTGGAGCTAATCAATTTAAAACAAGGCTATTTACGTATTACGGGTAAAGGCAATAAAGAACGTTTGGTACCTTTAGGCCAATATGCTTGTGATTGGGTAGAGCGCTACTTAAGTGATGCACGTCCTCAACTTTATAAAAGCTCGACTGACTATTTATTTTTAACCCAGCATGGCGGAATCATGAGCCGTCAGAACTTTTGGTATGCGATTAAACGTTACGCCTTGCAAGCCAATATTCAAGCTGAACTATCGCCTCATACCTTACGTCACGCCTTTGCAACACACTTGCTCAATCACGGTGCTGACTTACGCGTAGTACAAATGTTATTGGGTCATAGTGACTTATCCACCACCCAAATCTATACCCATGTGGCACAAGTGAGAATGCAACAATTACATGAAAAACATCATCCTAGAGGATAAATTTTTTTTAGCGAATGATTTGAAATTCATCAAACAATCGTTTGATTTCGTTCACAAAGGTTAAGAAAGTTTTAACAATACACACTAGATTTTTTGCTATGCTTAGCAGCTTCTGACTATAAATACTGATGAAATAAGGGTTATCTATGTCTTTTACCCGATCTCAACTTTTTCTTGCCTGTGCTTTGGCTTCTAGCTTGCTGTTCAGTGCTTGTTCTAAAGAAAACAAACCACAAAAAGAAGATGCGCTCACAGCGACCGCACCTGCTACTGGGGAAGCGTCAACCATCATTGAACGCAATGCTAAACAGCGTTTAATTGAAACTTTGCAAAAACAATTTAAGAATGCAAACATCAACGCCAAAATTTTAGATATCAAGCCAACAGAAGTTCCTAATTTATATTGGGTAAATCTCGAAGGAATGACATCAATTTATACAACCAGTGATGGTAAATACCTGATTCAGGGTGATGTCATTCGTTTAGGTGGCAAAGAGCTGCATAATATTGGTGATAACCTACAAGCTTCAGAAAATAAAAAGCATCTTGCTGCTTTAAAAAATGAAGATTTGATAGTTTACCCAGCGAAAGGTGGTAAGGCTAAACATGTGATTTATGTGTTTACCGATGCAAGCTGTCCTTATTGCCACAAATTACATGAGCATTTAGCCGAGATTAATGAAAAAGGCATTGAGGTTCGTTACATTGCTTGGCCACGTGGTGAACAATTTATGCCAACTATGGAAGCCGTTTGGTGTAGTGCAGACCGTAAAGCTGCATTTAACCAAGCTGTACAAGGCGTTAGTATTCCACCTGCACAATGTAAAAACCCTGTCCGCGAACAATATCAACTTGGTTTAAACATGGGCGTGAATGGTACTCCTGCAATCTACAATGTTGATGGCGAGTACTTGGGTGGCTACTTAACACCAGATGAATTGGTTAAAAAATTGAATAAATAATATTCGCCAAGCTGATGAATGATTCATCAGCTATTTCTTCAACAAAGCGCTGCTCATATTGCAGCGCTTTGTTTTTTCAATAATTAATACTTTTTCCACCAATGTTTAAAGACTGATCTAATCAGCTTTTCCGAACATCGCACTCTAATTGATTGAACAAGCATGAAAAGCGCTAGAGTCTGGCGTTTTTTTTAGCTATGATCTAGCTTCAACTAAATGATTAAATGATGATATGGAGTGTGACGTGAAACCAGTTCGCCTGGCAATACTCGGTTTAGGAACCGTAGGTGGAGGAGCCCTTAAACTACTACAAGAAAATGCCGCTGAAATTAAACGTCGCACCGGTCGAGAAATTCAAATTACCCACGTTGGAACACGCCGCCCTCGTCCAGATCTTGAATTGGAAGGGATTAAACAAAGCGCGGACTTACTTGACATCGTTCGTCAACCAGACGTTGATGTGGTTGTAGAAGTGATGGGTGGGATCCACCCTGCTTACGAAGTCATTATGGAAGCGATCAAACACGGCAAACAAGTCGTGACTGCAAATAAAGCCTTACTCGCTGAACATGGCAATGAATTATTTAAAGCAGCTGAAGACAATGCCGTGCAAATTGCTTATGAAGCAGCAGTAGCTGGCGGTATTCCAATTATTAAAGTGATTCGTGAAGGCCTTGCTGCAAACCATATCGAGTGGCTTGCAGGCATTATTAATGGTACAGGTAACTTTATTCTGACTGAAATGCGTGAGAAAGGTCGTGCATTTGATGATGTATTAAAAGAAGCTCAAGAACTCGGTTATGCAGAAGCAGACCCAACTTTTGACGTTGAAGGTATTGATGCTGCGCACAAGCTTACAATTTTAGCGTCTTGTGCGTTTGGTATTCCTCTTCAGTTCGATAAAGTCTATACCGAAGGTATCAGTAAAATCACTGCACAAGATGTGAAATATGCAGAAGAACTTGGTTTCCGCATCAAGCATTTAGGTATTGCACGCCGTGCTGAAAAAGGGATTGAGCTACGTGTTCACCCAACACTTATTCCAGATGAGCAGCTTATTGCAAACGTAAACGGCGTTAAAAATGCTGTGTTAGTTCAAGCAAATGCAGTAGGTCCAACGCTTTATTACGGCGCTGGTGCTGGTGCTGGCCCAACAGCTTCTGCGGTTGTTGCCGACGTGATTGATATTGTTCGAGACATCTCTTATACCGAAGACGGTGCAGGAACAATTCCTCAGCTGGCTTTTGAAGCATTAACAAATATGCCAATTTTAAGCCGCGAAGAAATGACTACAGGTTATTACATCCGCTTAAATGCTGAAGATCAGACTGGTGTACTTGCAGATGTAACAACCATCTTAAGCCGTGCTGGAATCAGCATTGATGCCATCATGCAACAATCCCGCTTAAAAGACCTTATTCCAATCGTGATTTTGACCGATCCAATCGTTGAATCAAAAATGGATGACGCTCTTGCGCAAATTCAAGCATTACCTGCTATTCGTGGCGAAATCGTAAGAATTCGTTTAGAATCGCTCGATAGTTAATCAGGTTGAGGGAAAGATTCCCTCTCCCGCTTCACCTCTAATTGGAACACCATCATGTCTAATGCCAATCGTTATACTGGTCTTGTAGATCGTTATCGTGACCGTTTGCCAGTTTCGGCAACTACTCGTGCTATCTCTTTGGGTGAGGGCAACACCCCACTCATTAAACTTGAGAATATTCCACGTATTATTGGCAAAGATGTTGAAATTTATGTGAAATATGAGGGCTTAAACCCAACTGGTTCATTTAAAGACCGTGGTATGACCATGGCTGTAACCAAAGCGGTTGAAGAAGGCTCTAAAGCGATTATCTGTGCATCTACTGGTAACACTTCTGCTGCTGCTGCTGCATACGCTGCTCGCGCTGGTATCAAAGCATTTGTTTTGATTCCGGAAGGCAAAATTGCGATGGGTAAAATGGCGCAAGCGATGATGTATGGTGCGATCACTATGCAAATTCGTGGTAACTTCGATGATGGTATGCGTCTAGTAAAAGAAGTGGCTGATCAAGCTCCTGTAACGATTGTAAACTCAATCAACCCTTACCGTTTGCAAGGTCAAAAAACCATTGCTTATGAAATCGTTGAAGCTTTAGGCCGTGCACCTGACTATCACTGCTTGCCAGTAGGTAATGCAGGTAACATTACCGCTCACTGGATGGGTTATACAGAAGCTGTAGCAAACCAACCTGCTGATCAGTTCGAACAAGTTGTTTATGATGCTGCGACCGATCAATTCACTGGCCCTAAACCAGAAGGCTTACCGACAATGGTAGGTTACCAAGCTTCTGGTGCAGCTCCATTCTTACGTGGTGCTCCAGTTGAAAGTCCTGAAACAGTTGCAACTGCAATTCGTATTGGTAACCCGCAAAGCTGGAACCATGCAAAAGCTGTAGTACGTGACTCTAAAGGCTGGTTTGATGAACTTCAAGACAGCGAGATTTTAGAAGCTCAACGCTTACTTTCTATGTATGAAGGTGTATTCGTTGAGCCAGCGTCTGCTGCTTCTATTGGCGGTGCAATCCGTGACATTAAAGCGGGTAAAATTGCTGAAGGTTCTGTCATCGTATGTACAGTAACTGGTAATGGCTTGAAAGATCCTGATACTGCAATCAAACAATGTGCTGATGCAGTGATGTTGTCAATTGATGCAACGATGGACCAAGTTAAAGATTCGATTTTATCTAATATGTAAGATCTGAGTTTTTATAAAAAACGGCTGTTTAATACAGCCGTTTTTTTATGTCTTTTTTATAACTATAAAAAACGCTTCTTAAAAGAAGCGTTTTTAAAATATTGAACTTAAATACGTTTTGGCAAATTACTCAACCAACCCAATAAGTTAGTTGCATCGTTATTACGTGCCTGTGTACTTGGCTCACCAAGCAATACAATTACTGCCGGACGTGAGTTTACAGTGGTATGCATCACGACACAGCGACCGGCTTCATTGATATAACCAGTTTTAGACAAGTTGATATTCCAGCCACCATTACGCACTAGCGCATTAGTATTGTTAGATTTCAACACGCGATAACCCAAGTTAAAATCATAAGTCGGTGTAGTTGAGAATTGACGGATTAAACCATACTGAGATGCTGTACTCGCCAAAATTCCTAAATCACGTGCAGAAGAAACATTGCGTGGGTCTAAACCAGTTGATTCATAATAATGAGTTGCACTCATACCCAAAGAACGTGCTTTAGCATTCATCGCTGCTACGAATGCAGGACGACCACCCGGATAAGTACGCGCTAAAGCTGCTGCCGCTGGGTTTTCAGATTTCATTAGAGCAAACAGAAGAACTTCTGCACGGTTCATCTTGTCGCCAACACGTAAGGTTGAGCTTGAGTTTTTACCATTTGCACCAGCAAAATCAATTTGCTCAAGTGTAATTTCTTCTGACATGTTTAAACGCGCATCTGCCGTTACAACTGCTGTCATTAATTTGGTAATAGACGCAATCGGTACCGATGCATTGGTATTTTTACTATAAAGAACCTCACCTGTTTGCGCATCCATGACAAGTGCAGCACGTGCACTTACACTCGGCTGGGCATTAAAACCCCCAGTATCGCGAATTGGAGCAACTCTAGGTGTAGAGCTAATAACTTTCGGTGCATTACTGCCACGCAAAGTTGTAGTTACAGATGTTGAACCTTGCGGAGTTGGTTCATCATCTTCATCATTTAAAAGTTGACTGGCATCCGCAGCCGACCAATTTAAACTTGCAGTACCAGTACTCCCTGAGGACGGGTTGTTGACGAGTTCTGCAAAGCTTGTTGAACTCAAACTAAGCAAAATAGACATGCTTAGCACATGCATTAAAGACTTTTTAGAATTTTTCACGGCACAATACTCGACTCAGGGTGACACACATTTGCGCTTACTATCATTATGCCTTACATTTGAGATATAAGGTATAAAGGTTTACCGACACAATTGTGCACAACTATTCGCTCACTATAGAAGAATAGGATTGCTAATTTTGTCATTCCATTGCAAGCTTATTTTGCTTTATGTAACAAAAAACTTGTTTTTTGAAAGAAAGGAGGTCTTCTTGATTACAGTTTTAGTTGTCGATGACCATGAACTGGTACGTACGGGTATTTGCCGTATGTTAGAAGATCATGCAGATGTTGAGGTAATTGGACAAGCCGAATCTGGGGAAGAAGCAATTGCTATCGTTCGCCAACAACATCCGCAAGTCGTACTACTTGATGTCAACATGCCGGGCATCGGTGGCGTAGAAACAACGCGTCGTTTATTACAAACAGCTCCAGAGACTAAAGTCATTGCTGTGAGCGGCCTTGCCGAAGAACCCTACCCGTCTTTATTGCTAAAAGCCGGTGCAAAAGGTTATATCACTAAGGGTGCACCAATTGCCGAGATGGTTCGTGCAATTAATAAAGTGATGCAAGGTGGTAAATATTTTAGTGCTGATATTGCCGAACAACTAGCAAGCTCATATTTATCCGACACCCAACAATCCCCTTTTGATTCGTTATCAGAACGTGAAATGCAAGTTGCCATGATGGTTGTCAACTGTATTAGCGCACAAGAAATTGCCGATAAACTTTTTGTGAGCGTGAAAACCGTAAATACTTACCGTTATCGTATTTTTGAAAAGTTAGCAATTGATAGCGATGTAAAACTTACACATCTTGCGATTCGCTACGGTCTGATTAAACCATAATCAGACTTACATGCACTCTCCTTTAAATTCATCCCTGTCCCATACGATTTTTCGTTTGGGCACTTGGTATGGTTTATACCGTCTTATTATTGCGGTTAGCCTGACTATTATTTTGGTTTCAACCAATGCTCAAGCCGACAATAGTTTGCAGCAACCATCTTTATATTTTTATACGCTGCTAGGCTACTCAATTGTCAGTCTTGTTCAATTGTTAGGCTTTAAATTTATCGCAGCTCAGGCAACACGCCAGCTTGCTTTATTTTTTATTGTCGATGTTATTTGTTTGAGTTTACTGACTTTTTCTGTTGGTGAACCAAATTTACAGCTTAGTCTACTTTATGTAATTGCAATCTTTACCTCGGCAATTTTGCTCAGCGCAAGAATGTCTTTAATCATTACATTACTTGCGATCATTGCAGTTATTTACCAACGCTTCGTGGGGAGTTTGTTCGACTACAACAATCTAAACACGATTGGGAATAGTGCCTTACTCGCTTTCTTATTTTTTGTCGTTCATGGTATTGGTCAAATTGCGGTTCAGCGCTTTAAATTACTTGAAGCTTTGACCTTTCACCAGTCAGTTGAACTTTATCAACTTCAAAATATTAACCGTTATATTTTAGAACAAATTGAAGAAGGCTATTTAGTCTTAGATGAAGACTACAACATTGTGCTCAGCAATCCAGCTGCTTGCTCACTACTCGGTATTCCACCCCAATTTGCCAACGAAAAATATCCTTTAGCCAAGTGGCATACCGACTTATATGAGATTCTTAAGTTTGGTGACTTACAAGAAGGTGACCGATTTATTTTTGAGTCCCGCCTATCGACTTATTCCATTAATATTAAAGTGCAGCACCTTTTGGTCCCACAACAAGCACTGACACTGCTCATTTTACAAGATGCCCAGCAAATTAATCAGCAAGCACAACAGCTCAAACTTGCTGCTTTAGGACAACTTTCAGCAAGTATTGCACATGAAATCCGCAACCCTTTGGCTGCAATTGTACAAGCAAATGAGCTACTTAAAGATAGCGACCCAGAACAACAAAATACTTTGCAACATATGATTGGTAAACAAGCCAAACGTATTGACAGTATTGTTCAAGATACTTTGGGACTTGCACGTAGTGAAAGAACTCATCCTATTCAGATTGACTTAAATCATTTTATAACAAGTTTATTCGAAGAAGATTTATCAGATGTTAAGCACTCTATCCGACTCGAAATATCTGATAATTATCTAAAATTTTTATTTGACGAAAAACAATTGCGACAAGTTATGATTAATTTGGTGCGAAATGCTTTACGGCATAATGCACCTGATTCACCTGATGTCACGATCAATATTCATTCACAAACAAATAAAATTTATATTGATGTGATCGATTACGGCGAAGGTGTCTCAAAACGTGATATATCTCAACTATTTAAACCATTTTTTAGTACCGAAATTAATGGAACTGGTTTAGGATTATACTTGTCTCATAGTTTCTGTGAGGCAAACCATGCAAAGCTCACTTATGTAGAGCAAAAACAAGGGGCATGCTTCAGAATAGAGTGCCCAATAATATATTGATTTTTTTATTAGGTTTTTGGGGAAATGGCAGAACAGCAACCACTGGTTTTGCTTGTAGACGATGAAGAAGATTTGTGCCTTTTAATGCAAATGACACTTGCACGAATGGGGATTAAAACACATCTTGCTTATCGGGTTGAACAGGCCAAACAACTCTTCACTCAGTTTCATTACGACGCATGCTTAACCGATTTAAATCTACCTGATGGTAGCGGGTTAGACTTAGTCAAACATGTCTCTCAAAACTACCCCAACACCCCAATTGCAGTTTTAACTGCATACGGCAATATGAATATTGCAATTGCTGCATTAAAAGCAGGTGCTTTTGATTTTGTGAATAAACCTATTAACCAAGTCCATCTAGATCAGTTATTGCAAAAGGCGCTCAATCGGCAACAAACAGATCAAGACTTTGCAGAAACGGCGCTAGAAAATAAATTATTAATCGGCCGTTCTCTACCCATTCAACAATTACGCATTGCAATTAAAAAAATTGCTCGCTCTCAAGCACCTGTATTTGTTACGGGTGAGTCAGGAACAGGTAAAGAAGTAGTTGCCAACCTAGTTCATCGGTTAAGTAACCGTAGTGAAGGTCCTTTTATTGCAATTAACTGCGGTGCCATTCCAACTGAACTCATGGAAAGTGAGCTGTTTGGACATAAAAAAGGCAGTTTTACTGGGGCAACTCAAGATAAACAGGGTCTGATTTTATCGGCTCACGGCGGTAGTTTATTTTTAGATGAAATTGCCGAATTACCACTCAGTATGCAAGTCAAACTACTGCGTGCGGTACAGGAAAAAAAGATCCGTCCTCTCGGTTCCGATCAGGAAATTGATGTTGATTTCCGTGTCATTAGTGCGAGTCATCAAGACTTGGATTTATTGGTTAGACAAGGCAAATTCCGTCAGGATTTATTCTTCCGTATCCATGTTATGGATTTGATGTTACCACCGCTACGAGAACGTGGCGAAGATGTCCTTTTACTTGCAAATCACTTTATTCAAAAAATTTGTATGGAGTGGGAAACACCACCCAAACAATTAAGCGACGCAGCCGAGACTTATCTCTTACAGCAACACTTTCCTGGCAATGTTCGTGAATTAAGAAACATGATTGAGCGAGCAATCACTCTAAGTGACGATACTCAAATTGATGTACCACACTTACATCCAGCACCATTAAGAGCAAATATCTCTAGCTCAGTACCAGTGGTATCTCAGACTATACAAAATAATGTGACAACGCCTCAAGTTGTAAAAAAATTGCCAACTGAAGGATTGGAGCGTTATTTAGAGAACATTGAAAAAGATATTCTGCTCAATGCACTCAATATGACCCATTGGAACAGAACTTTAGCAGCAAAAAAACTAGGAATGACGTTTCGTTCTTTACGTTATCGTTTGAAAAAATTTGGCTTAGACACCGAGACTGAACAGGAAGTATAAACCTTACTTCCTTTTTAGAAGTAAATCGGCAACACGCTCCAAATAAACATCTTCTTTCATTTCTGGCGGTAAGGGATAAGTCTGATTAGGTTGAATACCTTGCCCTTCAATCATATTACCATTTGGTGTGTAGTAGTGTGAGACCGTCATTTGCAAGGCTGCCCCACTAGGCAGAGGGAAAAGCTTTTGTACAACACCTTTTCCATAACTTTTTTCGCCAATGACCCAAGCCCGCTGATGCTCTTTCATTGCTGCAGTAAAAACTTCTGCTGCTGATGCGGATCGATGATTAATTAAAATACCGACCTTTATATTTTGAAAATCATTGCCCGGTAAAGCCTGAAATTGCTGATTACCTTCTGAACGACTTTTTGTAGAAACAATAATGCCATGATTTAAAAATAAATCGGCTGACTCAACAGCAGCAGATAGCAACCCGCCTGGGTTATTTCGTAAATCAATTAATACTGCTTTTAAACGCGAAGAACTATTTTCTTCAATCAAACGCTTAATTTCATTAGCAGTATCTTGCTGGAACACTCTAATTTTTAGTACCAATACCTGATTGTGTAACATGACAGGTTCGATGTCAGTTTCAATCTTTTTATTACGAACTAAACTGATTGGAGTATTTGACTCCTCGGTCTGTACTTGAAGTGTTGATCCTATTGAACCATACAGCAAACCAGATATTTGATCTTGCGTCAGATTCTTAAGTTCTTGATTATCAATTTTTAGAATTGTCTGGCCATTTCTTAAGCCTAGTTTATATGAATCTGAACCTGTCTTAAGGTCACGAATCATCCATTTATGAATATGTGCTTCTGGACTTAATGCAAAATCAACCGAGGCTAAATCACCTTCGGTATATTGAATGAGTTGACGGTATTCTTCAGGAGACAAATAGCGTGAATAACGATCTAAACCGCTGACTAATCCTTTAATTGCTTGTAAAAATAAAGCATCGTCCGACTTTTCATCGACATAGTTATCCCGAACAATCCCATAAATTTGTACAAACTGCTGAATCGACTCAATAGGAACTTCTGCATAACTTTCTTCTGATTCTGCCGGATCAGCATGCTGCGGCGATAGTTTTTCTTTTACAACAGGAGCAGCAAGAGCGAGGTAGCTGCAACACATCAATACACTACCCAAAAAAGCTTTATATATATTGTGTTGCAGCATTTAGTCACCTATTGCTTATGCAGATAATGTAATCAGATTACGACCTTGCATTTCGGCAGGAACTGGAATCTGCATTAGATTAAGGATAGTCGGTGCAACATCTGCAAGTACACCACCTTCTGCAATTGTCGCTTGAGTTGGACCAACATAAATAAATGGTACAAGCTCTGTTGTATGTTGAGTATGAACCTGACCACTTTCATAGTCCTGCATTTGCTCGACATTACCATGGTCAGCAGTAATCAGCATGTGGCCTTTTTTCGCCATCACAGCTTCGTATACACGACCTAAACATGTATCAACTGCTTCAACAGCTTTAACCGCAGCATCAAATACGCCTGTATGACCTACCATATCACCATTGGCAAAGTTCACAACCAATAAATCATACTCACCTGAGTTAATTGCCTTAACGAGCTCATCAGTTACTTCATAAGCACTCATTTCCGGCTTTAGGTCATATGTTGCAACGTTTGGTGATGGAATGAGAATACGCTTCTCACCTGGATATTCATCTTCACGGCCACCACTAAAGAAGAACGTTACATGAGCATATTTTTCAGTTTCAGCAATACGTAATTGCGTTTTGCCAAGAGAAGATAAATATTCACCAAGTGAGTTTTTCAACTCTTCAGGCATATATGCCACAGGCGCATCAATGCTGGCCTGATAACGCGTCAACATGACAAATTTAGAAAGGTTCGGCACAACTTTACGCTCAAAACCAGCGAAGTCTTTTTCAACAAACGCACGAGTAATTTCACGAGCACGGTCAGCACGGAAGTTCATGAAAACAACGCTATCGCCATCTTGAACTTTAGCCACATCACCAATACGAGTTGCTTTTACAAACTCGTCATTTTCATTTGCAGCATACGCAAGCTCTAAACCTTCTACTGCCGTTTGTGCAGTACGAAGTGCTTCACCTTCAGTCAATAAACGGTAAGCCTGTTCTACACGGTCCCAACGGTTGTCACGGTCCATTGCAAAATAGCGGCCAATCATAGTTGCTATACGACCTTGATCTGGATATTGAGCAAATAGAGCATCTAATTTTTCTAATGAAGGTTGAGCACTACGTGGAGGAGTATCACGACCATCAAGGAATGCATGAAGATAAACTTTTGCACCACGTTTTAATGCAAGCTCACACATCGCCACAATATGATCTTCGTGTGAATGAACACCACCTTCTGAGAGCAAACCCATAATATGAACTGCGCCACCAGCAGCTTTGGCTTTTTCAACAGCGTCAATCAATACTTCATGTTTGAAAAAATCGCCAGTACGAATGTCTTTAGTAATACGGGTAAAATCTTGATACAACACACGGCCAGCACCAAGGTTCATATGGCCAACTTCAGAGTTCCCCATTTGTCCATCAGGCAAACCAACATCTTCACCAGAACCAGAAATGAGACTATTTGGATGCTTTGCTTTCATTGCAGTTAAATTCGGGGTTTTTGCTGCAAGAAAAGCATTATCTTCAATCGCTTCACGGTGTCCAACACCATCCATAATGACCAGAACGTGAGGGATCTTGCCAGCAGTTGCATCCGTCATAATCAATTTCTCTTTTGTCTACAATTTCATCGCAATATCTTACCGAATTTTCGGTAAAGACTCTAATTTTTCCTATAGCTTTCACCAATGCCTATCATTGAGAAAGCCATTCATATTCTTTTGAATTAACGGGCGCGGTAAAGTAAATAACTACCTGCACCGAATAGCAAAGCAATAGGTACAAGTACAAACCAAGCAGGTGAAGGTGCGTATACCAAACTTGCGTAACCCAAGAAATCTTGTAAGTAATAAAAACCCAAACCAATAAAGAGTGCGATCACCAATCTGAAACCCATTGACTGTTGACGTAGTGGCCCAAAAATAAAAGAACAAGCGACTAACACCAAGGTAATGAGAGAAAATGGAGAGGCAACTTTTTGCCAAAAAGCTAATTGGTAGGTTTTAGGGACTTGGCTATATTCATCCATATAACGCATGAAGCTAACCAACTGACTTGGAGATAAGTCTTCAGGATCTAAAGTCACCATGTGTACGTATTTAGGTTGTAAAGCCAATCCTAAAGACTGCTGTTCATGATTGTTTTGTATTGAATTACCATCTGTAAGAATGTCGGTCTGGCTAGCTTTCTGTAAAGACCATTGACCATCTTTGATAAACTTACCTTGCTCTGCATTAATTAGAGATTGCAAACGGTAATCTTTGTCAAAGTCTACAACTTGAATGTCTCTTAAATTTCCTTGCGAGTTTGCATAGTCAATATAGATAAAACGCTGCCCTTCTCGTGACCAATAGCCTTTCACTTCACCTAAAGCAGCTGCTGAACGGTGACTTTTGACACTTTGCGCTTGCTCATTTGTATAGGGAACAACCCACTCACTGAGTGCAAAAGATAAAATAATAAGCAGCAAAGCTGAGCGCATCACCCAACCTACAATACGCCACAAGCTAATACCAACTGAGCGCATCACAATCAGCTCGCTGTTGGATGCTAAAGCCCCTAATCCAATCACAGCCCCAATTAAGGCCGAAATAGGTAAAATCTCATATAGATAGCGAGGGGCACCCCATAAAACATAGATGAAAGCTTGCCATGCATTATAGTCAGGTTTTAACTCACCCAATTCACCCAAATAAGTAAACAAGACCTGCAAAACAGATAAAACAATGGTGGTACCAAACATTGCAAGCGCAGTGGTTTTCGTCACATATTTGGCGACTATTCGACGTGCTAACATTATAATTTCACCCGCTTGATCTGTTTCTTGATTTTCGGCCCTAATTTCTGTTTACGTGAAAATAAGGCAGCTGCAATTGCATAAACCAATAAAGCTGCTGGATAAGCCCAAATGTCCAGCTCTCCTCTACTGATACGAGTCTTAATCGCAATCATAAGTACAATCAGACTCGCGAAAATAAAAATAGATGGAATAAGACGATAATAACGGCCCTGTCGTGGATTTACCTCAGACAATGCAACTGACATCATGAGAGCAACAATGATGGTAAACGGACCAAATAAACGCCAACCCAACTCACTTCTGATGACAGGATCATTGCTTTTATCCAATAGCTTAGAGGTTGGAAGCGCTCCTACATCACTACTCTCAAACTTAACGTCCTTATCATTTTCTAAGCGCAGACGATAAGACTGGAACTCTGCTTGCGTATATTTCGGTTGTCCCGGATATATTTCATAACGGCGACCTTGAACCAGATCGACAACATTGGCTGTATCATTAGCCATCTCAATACGTGTTGCCTCTTTTGCCAAAATCATGACATCGGGCTTATCTTCTTTAGTAGCGCGTTGATAAAAGAAAATATCCTTAAGGTTTTTACGGTCTTCCGACAGTGAGCCTGCATAAATCGTATAAGGCCCTGAAGAAATAAACTCTCTTGGCCGAACCAAATCAAAACCAGTCCGTACAGCTTGAGTTGTCGTTAGTTTTTCAAATTCACGTAGTCCCCACGGCGTCATCCACAACATGAGCACAGACTGACAAACCATGTAAACCAGTGTCATTGGAATGAGTAAGCGTGCTAATTGATGACGACTTACTCCACTACCATTGAGTACGGCCATTTCATGGTCAACATATAAGCGACCAAACACCAGCATTAAGCCAATAAAAAAACCTAGTGGTAAAATAAGGGTAAGGAATTCGGGTAAACGATATCCTACGATGCTAAATAAAATACTAGCATCTAAACGCCCCTGCGCCGCCACACCAAAGTATTTGATCAGACGACCACCCATCATGATTAAGGTCAATAATGCAATGACCACCAATGAGGTAGAGACAACTTGCTTGACGAGATAACGCCGAATAATCAAATTAATACTTCCAAAAGGCTAAACGGGACGAACGCTAGTTTACCCGAATGTTAAAAATATAAAACCGCACATTGCAACGCTATGCTTGAAAGTGTTTAAATGTTTTAATCCAACATAACTTTCTATAGGCAATCACGGCAGCCATGAAATTTACAACTTATACAACTTTCCCTGAACAAACATCTAATGAATCTTTGTGGGTTTTAGTTGATTCAGAACAGCTACAAACCAACCTCAACACATATCAAATCAATAACATAGAAAACATTCTTACAGCGACTCAATTTAAAGCCAACTTCAACGAAACTTTGCCATTGTTTGGTCAGCTTACTCATCAAGCTCATACCCAATTACTTGGTTTAGGAAAAGCAGCTGAACTTCAAGCAGTTAAGTTAGCAAAATTGGCACAAACCATTATCAAATCGACACAAAATAAATTTAAGCATATCGCAATTGATATTGCTGCGTTACCTGTCGAATACCATTATTTATTTGCATTAAGCTTAACTCAAGCAGCTTATGGTTATGATGAGTTTAAATCGAAAAAAAATGAATTTGTGTTACAACAAGTTGATTTAATTAGTTCACAAACCAATCTTGATGAAAGCCAACTTGCCTTGGTGCATGCCGTACAATCTGGTCAGTCTTATGCTCGTGACTTAGGAAACCGTCCAGGTAATATCTGTTTCCCTGAATATTTAGCTGAACAGGCATTAGCTTTAGCTGCAGAATTCCCAGACTTACTTAAAGTGACTGTCTTAAATGAGCAGCAAATGGCTGATTTAGGCATGTATGCATTCCTCGCTGTAAGTAAAGGATCTGAGCGTCCGGGTCGTATTGTCACTCTTGAATATCAAGCAAACCTTGAACAAGCTCCTGTGGTACTTGTAGGTAAAGGCGTCACTTTTGATACAGGTGGTATTTCTTTAAAACCAGGCCTTGGCATGGATGAAATGAAATTCGATATGTGTGGTGCAGCTTCTGTGCTTGGTACAATCCGCGCATTATGTGAAGCACGCCTTCCAATCCATGTAGTGGGCGCGATTGCAGCGGCAGAAAATATGCCTTCAGGTAAAGCAACTCGTCCGGGCGATATCGTAACGACCATGAGTGGTCAAACGGTTGAAATTTTAAATACCGATGCAGAAGGCCGTTTGGTTCTTTGCGATACGTTAACGTATATCAAACGCTTCAATCCGGCAGTAGTCATTGATATCGCAACTTTAACCGGTGCTTGTGTAGTTGCACTAGGTAAAGTGTTAAGCGGCTTATTCTCTCCTGACGATGCTTTAGCAACTGAGCTTCAACAAGCGGGTGAACAATCATTTGACCGTGTATGGCGTATGCCAGTGATTGATGACTATCAAGAACTACTAGACTCACCTTTTGCAGATATCGCCAACATTGGTGGTCCACATGGCGGTGCGATTACAGCAGCCTGCTTCCTTGAACGTTTCACACGTGATTATCGCTGGGCTCACTTAGATGTAGCCGGTACAGCTTGGCTATCAGGCGCAGCAAAAGGTGCAACTGGTCGTCCAGTACCGCTACTTATGCAATTCTTAGCCAACCGTGTAAATACGAATGGCTAAAGTTAGCTTTTATTTGTTTGAAACGAGTGAAGAACGGCAAGTCGATAGTGCTTGCCGTTTGTGCCGAAAGATTCTACTGAAGCACTCACAGATCTGGTGGTACTGCACAGATGTGCAGTTACAACAAACACTTGATGAAAAACTTTGGAGCTTTGATCCGACCAGCTTCATTGCTCATGGTATTGATCAGGCAGACGCAGCAGTATGTATTTCGGCTAAACAACCTACTGAACAGGGTTGGTTGGCATTTAATTTTAACAATCATGCACTTGAACAAGTGAATCATTTTAGCCACATTATAGAAATTGTTGAAAATAATGAAGCAGCCAAGCAAATTGGCCGAGAAAAATTTAAAATGTATCGTCGTTTGGGTATAGAACCTCGAACCTTTAAATTATAACGCGCTAAAATGTTGAGACTGTTGAGTAAAGGAGAACTGTGGTGGCATTAAATGTCGGGCAAGATTTTAAAAAAAGATGGTTAAATGCGCCTGAAGCTGTCCGTCATGCCTATCAACAGGATTTGGCACGTATTTGCGATTTATTAGAGCCTCAGACGCCTATTCAACTTTGGGTACTCAATGACGAGAAAGCCCAACTAGAGTCGCAGAAAAACATTGAACAAGCTTATGCAGACCTCAAAGCAGAGTTAATCGAACAAGCACGAATTCGCCGTCAGCTTGCTTTAGAAAAATCTCTTGCAGATAAGCGTGCAGTTGAAGCAGCCTATGCTGCTGAATTGCAAGCCGATGAAGTTCGTAAGTTTGATGAACAAACCCAAGCTCTACAAGCTTTCTGCAGTCATTTAGAACAGGAAGTTGCTGAACAAACTGCACGTTATCAAAAAAACCCTGAAACACCTGCTGTAGACTATTCTTCTGGTGTAAAACTTAGCATTACCGATGATCAAATCTTATCGGAGCTTGAAAGTTTAAGAATTCGTTTAGAACTTGAAGCTGAAAACTTAATTGAACATTCTGTAACGGCTTTCCGTGCCAAACTAGAGGCGGCAGCTCAAGAAGAAATTGAATACATATTAAATAATTCTAAGTTTTCTGATGAAAAAATAGAAAAGTAAAATTTTAAAAACGCTCTTTGTCATCAAAATGACATTTAATTGTCACAAAATAGTCATGCATAATATTCTTTTAGTTCAAATAATTATTAGAATAATGCATGGTTATTTATCAAAATTAAAGAGAGTAAAAATGGACATTCCACATCAGATTTCAACGCAACTTGAGCAGCTTAATCAGGGTGAGCAATGGACATTTTCAGCACAAGAACTTTATATGAGTCATAACGACTTTAATTCACTTTCTATTTTGCTGACACGAGCGTCAGAAAAAGGTCAATTTTCAATTACACGCACCCAGCATAATAAACCATGGGTTGGTACACATTCGGTTACTCTGACCAAGCATTAATTTTTAAAATAAAAAACCGGAACATATGTCCGGTTTTTTATTTTGGCGATTTAAAATTTATTTTAAAAAACCATTTTCAGCTAAAAAAGCCATACTAATATTTGACTCAGTTTTCTGTTCAGCAGCCTTATCACCTAGCAATAAACGCTCGATATAACGCGCTAAGACATCGACCTCAAGGTTAACTTTGCTACCTACTTGCCATGTCCCAATATTGGTACGTTCTGCTGTATGGGGAATTAAGTTCAAACTTAAAATATTACCGCGCAAATGGTTAATGGTTAAACTAATACCATCTACAGTTACAGAGCCTTTCTCTGCTAAATATTTAGCAAGTTCTACAGGTGCTGTCACTTCATAATAGACGGAACGAGCATCTTCACGCACTACGGTAATTTCACCTACACCATCAACGTGACCACTTACAATATGACCACCAAAACGAGTTGTTGGTAGCATCGCTTTTTCAACATTGACACGCTGACCAACTTTCCAGTTACCCAAAGTGGTACGGTTTAAACTTTCGCGAGACACATCAGCCGCATACCAGTTATCACCCCACTCAATAACGGTGAGACAGATTCCATTGGTTGCAATTGAGTCACCCAAATGTACATCCGACATATCCAAATCGGTTTGAATACGTAAACGCACATCGCCACCTACACTTTGCAGGCTTTCTACTTTACCTAAACTTTCAATAATGCCTGTAAACATGGCTCAATCTCCAAATCTTTCACACTGCTTAAGTTGCAGCGCTTACCAAAGTGCAAGTTGCGTACTATTACCTGAAGTATCTACACCACCTAGCTCGGCAAAGTGGTAAAGCTGGCCTAACAATTGACGTAACGGTGGTCCTGGTTTGGCATGTGTATCTGTAATCACAATAAACTCGAGCACGCGTGCACGTTCTGACTGACGTTGTTTACTTACGCGATAACGTGGAACATCTTGAGTCAGTAAAGTGACTTTTCCGCGCTCCAGATTGGCCATAAGTAAATCCTTTGGCTCAATGTTACCATCGGTCGAATAACTGGTCAGAATATAACGCGCATTGATGGTTGAAAGTAATTTTTCATACGCATCTTTTGCATGTTTAGAAGAGTTATATGGACTTGGACGCTCTTTACGCCACGCACGATCAATACCGCTCTTATAACCTTTGGTATCTGGTGAAGGTAAATCAACCTGATCCCATAAAGTTAATGCATTTAAAACGTGATAATTACTACTGTAAGCATGCTGGTTATATGGTGGGTCAAGATAGGCAACATCTACTTCAAAACCACTCATCTGATTTGCTAAATGTTGTGAATCTACACACCACATTTCAGCGGCTGGACGTTTACGATCACCAATCTCACAGAAACGGCTCGGTGTTAACCAAAGTAATGATTCAATACGCTCTAAAGCCGTTTGTGTACGTCCGCCCCACCCTTGGTGAAAGCTTTTAAATACGCCACTTGTATTGCTCACAAAGCTAGCTGAATAGAGCAATGGTGCAAGTAAAGCACTCATCTCTACATCATTAATTGCACCTTGTGCCTGCCATGTTGCAATTTGCTGGCGAATCGCATCGATGCGCATACCATTACGGCGTTTAAAGAACAAACGGTCACGGGTTGGGTCGTATACATCATCGTTACGAGGACAAAGGTTATGTGTAACCCAACCCTTAACCTCAGGCAATCTATTTAAATAATCGATGGCTTTTTGATATCCGCCAAGCTCTTTAAAAGCAGGCGCATCGACACAGGCTAAAATCGCATGATTTAGGGCATGGCTATAAGGTTCCCAATCATTGGCAATGACACGGTAACCATTTTGACGTGCCAAACGAGATACCACACCACTACCCGCAAAAAAGTCGGCAAAAATTGGAGGATTCTTTTTCTTGCTGTTCAGCGTCCCTGTAATTTCTAGGGCTTCTAAAATCAAGTGGAGCAATCGGCGCTTGTTGCCCAAGTAGGGTACAAGCTGATGAAAAAGATATTCGTCGGTCGTGCGGGCTGCATGGCGACGTTTGTGGTAAACCGAAGGCTCTGAATTCATACTTTCTCTTGCGTAGGGATTAACCTTAAGCGTATATCTTGATCAAGTTGTACTACATCAAGAAGTTTAAAACGAAGTTGCTGCACCATATATTCAAATTCTGCATTGAACATGGCTCTGGCACTTTGCCCCAATAAAGTCGGGGCAACATAACTAATCATTTCATCTACCAAACCTTCTTGTAAAAAGACGGTAGACAAAGTTGCGCCAGCTTCAACCAACACATCATAAATTTGGTATTGCTTAGATAAGGTCTGTAATAGTGTTTTTAAAGGCTGAATTTCTAATTGTATCATGCCTAAGTCAGCGAATTCCTGACGATATGGCCCCATCACCATGACAGTTTGAGGATTTTCTAAAATTTTAGCGGTGAGCGGTAAGCGCCCTCTCCGATCTAGAATTACCCGTTTTGGTTGAGCAACTGTCTCGATATCAATATTATTGAGTGAGCGTACATTAAGCTGACAGTCATCAGCAATCACAGTATCAATACCTGTAATCACGGCACCTGAAATCGCACGCCAATGCTGCACATCTTGACGAGCAGCAGAACCCGTAATCCACTTTGACTCACCAGATGCCATTGCAGTACGCCCATCTAAGCTAGAGGCAACTTTTAAACGTACATATGGCATGCTCGTAGACATCGCTTTTAAAAAGCCTTGATTAAGTTTGGCTGCTGAATCTTCACAAATACCGATTTCTACTTCAATACCAGCATTTTTTAAAATCTGAACCCCTTTACCCGCAACAAGCGGGTTTGGATCGGGACATGCCACAACCACTTTTTTAACCTGCGCCTTCACGAGTGCCTCAGCACACGGAGGTGTTCGTCCATAATGAGCACATGGTTCAAGTGTTACATAAGCGGTTGCACCTTGTGCTTGCTCACCAGCTTCACGTAATGCAAAAACTTCAGCATGGGGTTGACCAGCTTTTGGATGAAAGCCTTCACCAATGACCTGATTATCTTTGACAATCACGCACCCAACATTTGGATTTGGTTTTGTCGAATAAAGTCCTCGTTTAGCAAGTTCAATCGCTTGCTGCATCCAGTACTGATCTTGTTTCAACTCAGACATATACATCTCAAATGATTATTGCTCACGTTGTTGCATTTGCTCAATTTGACGACGAAATGCTTCAACATCCTGAAAGTCCTGATAAACCGAAGCAAAACGAACATAGGCAACGTGGTCAAGTGCAAATAAAGATTGCATGACAATTTCACCAATTGTTCTAGACTTAACATCACGCTCACCTAAACGGCGAATCTGCAATTGAATATCGCTTAGAACCGTTTCGATCTGCTCTTGTGTCACTGGACGCTTTTGTAAAGCATGCATAAGCGAACGGCGTAGCTTCGCTTCATCGAACGGTTCATTTTTTCCATTCGATTTGATCACACGGGGCATCACCACTTCATAGCTTTCAAAAGTGGTAAAACGTTCACCGCAAACTACACACTCACGACGTCGACGAATCTGACAGCCTTCTGCGGCTAGCCGAGAATCGATGACTTTACTATCTGCGGCGTTGCAAAATGGACAATGCATAGCGGACTTAATAGGGTCAATTACTTTGACCTAGTGTAGCAAAATTTCTACGCTTACTGAACCAGCATTCTATGAGACAAAAAAACAGCCTTGAGCCAGATCAAAGCATCGCTTTGATCACAGCTCAAGACTGTTTTTAATACAGCAGATATATTATGTATTATTCAATACGTTCGCCATGTTGGCTTAAATCCAGACCCATACGTTCATCATCGGCATTAACACGCAGACCAATCACCACATCAATTACTTTAAGAATAATGAAGGTTGCAATACCGCTGTAAACCATAGTTGCAAGTACACCTTCAACTTGTACCCACAATTGGCCTGCAAATGTTGGTGCTAAAGTCACACTAGCTGCTTTAATGATTTCATCACTGTAGAACACGCCAGTTAAAATCGCGCCGACAATACCACCTACTGCATGTAAACCAAAGGCATCCAATGCATCATCCGCTTTGAGTAAACGTTTAAGTGCTGTAATACCCCAGAAGCAGACTACACCACCAATTAAGCCCATCACTAGAGCTCCGCCTACACCGACGAAACCTGCTGCTGGTGTAATCACAACCAAACCAGCCACAGCACCAGATGCACCACCTAATACAGAAGCTTTACCACGAATCATACGTTCTACAACTAACCAAGAGAACGCAGCAGCAGCGGCAGCAACTTGAGTTACTAAAATTGCCATACTTGCACGAGCACCAGCGCCTAACGCACTACCACCGTTGAAGCCGAACCAACCCACCCAAAGTAAGCTTGCACCGATTACAGTTAAAGTTAGGTTATGCGGTGCCATAGATTCACGGCCAAGGCCAATACGTTTACCAAGCATGTAAGCTGCGACTAAACCTGCAACACCAGAGTTGATATGTACAACTGTACCACCAGCAAAATCTAACGCACCTGCTTTAAATAACCAACCATCTGTTGCCCACACCCAGTGAGTAATTGGCGCATAAACTACGAGTACCCAAATAGTAATAAAGGCCATGAAAGCTGAATATTTCATACGGTCAGCAATCGAACCACTCAAAATTGCGACAGTAATGATGGCAAAAGTCATTTGGAAAATAACAAACAAGCTTTCAGGAATTGTTCCACTTAGTGCATTAAAGCCTACGCCGTTGAGCATCGCTTTAGACAAGTCACCAAAGTATGCACCTGTGCCAGAGAACGCGAGTGAATAACCAGCAATCACCCAAATTAAACTTACCAAAATTGCAGCAGAAAGGCTGAACATCATGGTACTTAAGACGTTTTTCTTACGGACCATACCGCCGTAGAACAATGCCAAGCCAGGAATCGTCATCAACAGAACCAAAGCTGTTGAAACTAAAATCCAAGATGTATCGCCTGTATCGAGTTTTGGTGTAGGTGCTGGAGCTGCCGGAGTTGCTGCGGCGGCTGGTGCTGCTGCAGTTGTTGCAGGAGCTGCAGATGTTGATGTTGATGTAACCTCAGATGTAGGTGTTGTTACAGTCTCTTCTGCCCAAGCGGCAGTACCACCCAAAAGTGCGCCTGTTAGACTCAGCGCCATAAGCATTTTTTTCATTCGTGTCCCCCAACCTCATTTGCGAGCTATTTATTGCTCAGCAAGCTTTGTGCCAATTTAGACAGCATCTGGTCCTGTTTCACCCGTACGGATACGGATGACTTGTTCCAGATTAGTCACAAAAATCTTACCGTCGCCGATTTTCCCAGTACTTGCCACACGAGTAATTGACTCAATTACTGCGTCGACCATTTCATCGCTAATCGCAATTTCGATTTTTACTTTAGGTAAGAAATCAACCACATACTCCGCGCCGCGGTAAAGTTCTGTATGCCCTTTTTGACGACCAAAACCTTTAACTTCAGTTACGGTAATCCCTTGTACACCAATGTCAGAGAGTGCTTCTCGCACATCATCCAATTTAAACGGTTTTACAATTGCAGTTACAAGCTTCATGTTTGTTTCCTTCGGCTTCTTTTCACCAGTAAGGTTTTATGTTCAATTTTCATGCCAATATTTCAAAGGTTGGAGGAGATGAATCTTTTGCATGAGCTTTCTTTATAACCTATTTAGTTATCAAGATGTAGATGAGCTACTAAAAATAAAATGAATTTGCAGTCCTGTTTTTATTTCAATTTATTGTTATGCAATATCGGAAAGCCAAGAAGCCTATATCCGAGCTTCAAGCAGTGTTAAACTGACAAGTAAAGTGAATACAACAGTTTGGATATCCCATGTTAGAAACTCTATTACAGGCCATTTTGGAACAAATTGACGAGCCTAAAAAAGATTTAGAAAAAAATTTACGTGCATTATTAAATGAAACTGTCGAGAAATTAGACCTCGTGTCGAAACAAGAAATCGAAATACAGAAAACCGCCCTTCATTTAGCCAATCAACGTTTAGAAGAGCTACAAAAACAAGTAAGTTTGTTAGAAGAAACTTTAAAGAATAAAAAATAAGCACCAACGTAGCGCACTTATACTTTACAACGATTAAAAATGAAGCACCATAATGGAACAGTAAGATGTCTTTTTCTAAAATTTATACTCGGGGACTTTTAGGATTGCATGCACCTCTCATAGAAGTAGAGGTGCACGTGAGTCAAGGCTTACCTTCTCTAACGATTGTAGGGCTTGCTGAAGCAGCAGTTAGGGAGAGTAAGGACAGGGTTCGCTCAGCCATTATTAATAGTGGATTTCAGTTTCCGACTAAACGGCTGACTATTAATCTTGCTCCCGCAGATTTGCCCAAAGATGGTTCACGTTTAGATTTACCGATCGCATTAGGGATATTAATTGCCTCAGGTCAGCTTCCAGAGAACTGTACAGAAGACTTTGAATTTATTGGAGAGTTAGCCCTAGATGGTCATGTAAGACCAGTTTCAGGTGCTTTAACTTTGGCCATGGCATGTCAGCAAGCTCAGCATAAAATTGTTTTACCCCAAGATAATAGCCAGGATATTAGTCATTTACCAAATCTTGAGTGTTATCCGGTGAGCCATTTAAAAGAAGTTTGTGAACACTTTTTAGGTAATACCAAGCTATCTCAGGTGCAATCATCATCACGTTCAAATAACTTGCCGTATAAATTTGACCTTGCAGATGTAAAAGGTCAGCTACGCCCGCGCCGTGCACTAGAAATTGCTGCTGCGGGAGGGCATTCCCTGCTCTTTAAAGGACCACCGGGCACAGGTAAGACTTTACTCGCCTCACGCCTTCCGTCAATTTTACCGCCACTATCTACTCAAGAAACACTTGAAGTTGCTAGTATTTATTCTATTTCAAATACGCCTCATACTTTTGGACAGCGTCCTTTCCGTGCACCCCACCATACAGCATCCGCAATTGCACTAGTTGGGGGCGGCTCACATCCTAAACCGGGTGAAATTACCTTATCTCATTTAGGTGTTCTATTCTTAGATGAATTGCCCGAGTTTGATCGCAAAGTATTAGAAGTTTTACGCCAGCCGCTCGAGTCAAAAGAAATTATTATTTCACGGGCAGCGCGACAAATTACCTATCCTGCCAACTTCCAACTGATTGCAGCCATGAACCCCTGCCCATGTGGTTATGCATTTAATCAAGACAGTCGTTGTCAGTGTTCACCCGAGGGTATTAAACGTTATCAGAACCGTATATCGGGCCCGTTACTTGACCGCATCGATTTACATATTGATGTGCCACCTTTAAAAGCTCAGGAACTGCAAGACCCAACGCCTGCTGAAGATTCTACAACTGTGCGACAACGTGTGATTTCTGCTTATGAACAACAAATACAAAGACAAAATTGTTTAAATCAAGCGCTTTCACCGAAACAATTAGAACAATTCGCTGTCTTAGATGAAACATCACAGCGAATGATTGAAATGGCACAGCAACGTTTAAATTTATCGGCTCGTGCTTATCATCGTGTTTTACGAGTCGCGCGAACTATTGCCGATTTAGCTCAAAGTGAGATGATTCAAAGTCCTCATCTTACAGAAGCGCTCTCTTATCGAGGCAATCATTCTTAAGGTAAAACAGCGGATCGTGTATCCGCTTTTTTAATATGTATATGAGTTGTTCATTAAAGAATTTATTAAAGCCTATATAAAAAGGCAAAAAAGAGGACGCTATGAAAATTTTGGCTATATCGGGTAGTGCAAGAAAAGTATCTACCAATACGGCGCTATTAAAAGCAATGAGGGATATAGCACCGTCCAGTATTGAGTTTACAGTTTTTGATCAAATTAATAATCTGCCTATCTTTTCTCCAGATAATGAAGGAGAAAAAACGCCTACTGTAGTGGAAGATTTCATCAAATCTGTTTCTGATGCAGATGGAATTATTATTTCAAGTCCTGAATATATTCGTTGTATTCCGGGCGGTCTTAAAAATGCAATTGATTGGATGGTTTCCCGTACCGAAATTATAGACAAGCCGATTATTCTAGTTCATGCATCTAGTCGCGGTGACGACATGCTAGTTTCTTTAAGAAGAGTACTTTCGACAGTGAGCAGCAACTTTTTTGAAGATTTATTTTTACGCTTCTCTCTTCTCAGTAAATCTCCCGAACAAATTTTTGAAATGCTACATACTGAAGAATATAAGTCACAAATCACACCGTTCCTGCTTAGCTTTGTCTCAGAAATTCAAAAGTATAAAGACCAATTAGAGTGAGCTTTCTTAAAATGAAATAACAGATTATGAGTTCACTGTTCTTTTATTAAGAATCTCATTTAGCTTCTCGATTAAAGCAGTGATTTCTTTCTCTGATAAAGCGGCAAAACCCAAGCGAATACAACGATTAGAAGACTCGTTTTGTTTAAACTTATGCTCTGTATCAATGTTAAGATCTTTTAACTGTATAAGCTGATCTTGAGTAAATGGTTTCTGGAACTTTACCCATAAAGCCATTCCACCCGCGGGTCGTTGTATATGAACACTCTCTGCAAAAATTCGCTGAAACTCAGCTAAGGTATGGTCTCGACGTAGCTGATATATTTTTTTCATTTTGCGAATGTGCCGTTTTATTTCACCTCGCTGCATTAAATCTGCTAAAGTAAGTTCCGTAACGTTATTGCCTTGCCGATCAATCAATAAAATATCTTCAGTAATGGATTGAATGATTGGTGAAGATGCCACGATGTAACCCAAACGAATACCCGGTGCAAAAACTTTAGACAATGAACCCACATGAATAATCAATTCAGAATGAGGCAAACTTGCTAAGGGCGGCATAGGCCGACTGTCATAATGGAATTCATGGTCATAGTCATCTTCAATAATATAAAAGCCCCATTTTTTTGAAAGCTCTAAGAGTTGAAGACGGCGATTCATTGGCATCGTGACAGTTGTGGGATATTGATGATGCGGGGTTGTATAAATAGCAGCAATCGAATGTTCTTTTAAAATCCGTTCTAAATCTTCAATGACAATACCTTGTTCATCTAATTTGACAGAAACGACCTGAAAACCATTTGATTGGAATGCTTTAAAAGCAGAAGGGTAATACAGCTCCTCAACAACAATAACACCCTGCCGATTAGGTAATGCCCGAGAGGCAAGAAAAATTCCCATCTGGCTACCACGTACAATACAAATCTCATCTGCGGCAACATTCATAAAGCGTTCCATCGAGAGCATTTGTTGTAAGGCTTGTCTTAGCTCAATCATTCCCCGCGGGTCGCCATAGCCCATGTATTGGTTTTGCGTAATTTTAATCAGTGCATGCCGATAGGCTCGTGAAAATAGTTCGTAGGGAATAAGTCGTGGATCTGGCACACCATCGTTATGTGGATAGACAGCAGTCCTTTGAATTAGAGATTTCTCTTGTTCTATTTTCTCAAAGGCTGGCTCTATCTCAATTGAACTTTCAGGCAAAATATCTGCCACAAATGTGCCTTTTCGGGGACGAGTCACCAACCATCCTTGTGCCTCTAGTTCTTCATAAACTGCCTGCACGGTTTTCCGATTAATTCCTAGTTCTTTTGACAAGCTACGAGACCCCGGCAACATAGTCCCCTGCCCTAAACGGCCACTTAAAATTTCCTGACTAATCAAGTTAGTCAGTTTTAGGAAAACCGTTTTTCTTCTCTTTCATCGATACGAAAATGTACTTGCCAAGGTCTTAGCATATTCGCCCCATCTGGACCATATAACTTATGAAAACTGGATGTATTGATTCATCCAGTTGTTTTCTATTCTGCCTTCACCTACTTAATTTGGTCAACTTGGACTGGAGAAGAGATGAAGACTGCTTCTGTAAACAAACAAGAGCTGATGCAACACGCACAGCAAGACATGCAAAAGTGGATTAGCGACTCAGATTTAACTGACCGCCAAAAGCTTGCACTCACTTGTCGTATTTTATTTGACCATGGCCATGATGCTGGTTTGGCAGGTCAAATTACATGCCGTAGTGAAAATAAAGAAACCTTTATTACCCAACATTTCGGTTTAGGTTTTGATGAAATTACTGCTTCAAACTTACTTGAAGTGAACCAAGATTTAGAACCCATCCATCAAGAAGGAATGGCAAACCCAGCCAACCGTTTTCATACATGGATTTATAAAGAACACCCAGAGGTGAACTGCATTATCCACACACATCCTACGCATGTCGCGGCTCTTTCCATGCTTCAAATTCCGCTCATGATTTCTCAAATGGATGTCTGTGCACTTTACGAAGATTGCTCATTTGTAGGCCATTGGCCGGGTGTTCCTGTGGGCAATGAAGAAGGTATTTTGATTTCCTCTGCTCTTGGTAAAAACCGCGCTGTTTTGTTGTCTCACCACGGTCAACTGGTTACAGGAAAAACCATTGAAGAAGCCTGCAACTTGGCTCTTTTAATTGAACGCGCAGCTCAACTACAACTTTTAGCCATGTCGGCCGGGCAAATTCAGCCGATCCCACACGATTTAGCTACAGAAGCTCATGACTGGGTATCTACCGATAAACGTAACAAAGTGAACTTTGCTTACTACGCACGTAAAGCTTTGAAAAAACATTCTGACTGTATTTAAAAAGAGACTTCGACCATGAAACTACACGGCATTATTGGCTACCCTGTTACGCCATTTTCTGATGACAACACCATTAACATTCATGTTTTAAAACAAATGCTGGATTTGCTGATTGCAAATGGCTGCGATGCGATTGCACCTTTAGGCAGTACAGGTGAAAGCGCTTATCTTGAATGGGATGAGTGGTGTTTAGTCGCGAAAACTTCTATTGAAAGCATTAATAAACGCTTGCCCGTCATTATTGGAATTTCAGAACTCACCACCGATCAAGCCATCAAAAAGGCACAAGTCGCGCAAAGCTATGGTGCAGATGCACTTATAGTGATTCCTGTATCGTACTGGAAGCTAACAGACCAAGAGATTTTTGAATATTATCAAGCAATTGCTCAAGCGACCACACTACCAATTATGATTTATAACAACCCAGCAACCAGTGGTGTTGATATGTATCCAGAGTTAATTGTGCGTATGTTTAATAACATTGCAAATATTACGATGGTGAAAGAAAGTAGCGGTGATATTCAGCGCATGCATAAAATTTATGAGTTATCAAAAGGAGAACTCCCTTTTTATAACGGGTGTAACCCTCTAGCTTTAGAAGCTTTATGTGCGGGAGCAAGCGGTTGGTGTACAGCAGCACCAAACCTGTTAGGTTAGCGACCTCAACAGCTTATTGAACATGTAAAAAATGGTGAATTGGAACAGGCCCAGAATTCATTTTATCAGCAACTTCCTCTACTACGCTTTATTGTAAATGGTGGTTTACCTAAAACGATTAAAGCTGGTTTACAACTAAAAGGTGTCTTTGCGGGCTTACCACGCAAGCTCCTGTCTAAAGCTACAGATATTGAGCTTGACCAGTTAAAACAGCTACTTTCTGAAATAGAAAACTAAAAAAAGCGGGTTATTCACCCGCTTTTTTAAAATTCAAACTTAGAATGTTTTAGTTAAACTAAACACTAAACCTGTGTCATAAGGTTTTTTCTGAGCATCAGTCATGCCAGAAGTACTAATATCTGTACCGACAACATCTAGCTCAGCAACAATACCCAAGATGTTATAGTTTACGCCGACTTTATAATCGATATAGCTATCATCTTCACCTGGTCCACCTGCAACTACAAGTAAAGAGTCTTTGTTTTTGAGTTTGTTATAACCAACTGAAGCAAGTCCAGTAAATCCTGTGTCTGCAATTGGTGCTGAATAACCAACGTTGAAATACCAGAACTCATCAGAGCGACCCCAGTAATCATTAGAATAGTTCACACCTACACTGAGTGCATCGCCTTTAAATAAAGAGTCTGCAAATGTTAATTTTCCATAAAATTCAGTGAAGTCAAAACCAGTATCACCATTGTATGGGTTAGTAAATTTTGAGTCAGAACCAATGTATCCATAGCGAATAACACCAACATCATAAGTTGGCGCAAGTGTGTCTGAAAGTTTTAACGTATTTGTATAACCTAAAGAGATATCAGTTTCTGTTGAAACACCCGGTGTATTAAAGTCAACGCTTGAACCCCAAAGCGCAACATAAGCACCTGACTTATGAGAAAAAGTGAAACCGCCTTGAATGGCAGGGTTATTTGACGATTGAGTAACACCCCGGAAACGGTAGTCTGTGGTCGCTGCCACACTACCTGTTGCCGTGATTCCATAAAAAGATGGAGCATCCTCAGCCATAACCATGGTTGAACCTGCCGTGAGTACGCCGAATGCTACTGCTTTAAGTGCAAATTTCATCATTTTGATCTCCCCCACAATGAACGCACGATTTAATTGAACTAAACAAATTTTGTTACTTAAGCTTTAGCAATTGCTGTGCCAAGTCCATATTTGATATCGCTGCACTGCATCAGTTTTGAAATCAAATTCTTTTTAAAATAAAAATATCGCCTAACGCTCATAAAAATATATTTATAAAAAACAATACAATAAAACAAAATTATTGCAAAGCTAAAAATGTTCAACATAGAAAAACCCCTTATCGGAAATTATTACCGAGGTTGGAAGTATTCATTTGATGTGTGTAAATTTTCTATTTAGATTTAAAGACCAGATATAAAAAGTATGTAAATTATTGGAGGCGATCCTAGTAATGTTCTGTGAGGGAGCATATTTGGTTAATTTATTTCTTTATTTATTTGTGAGTTAAAGTCAATGAACTATTTTGGGCCTTTTTTAACCAACAATATAAACAAAAAGGATACTGCACAAAACTTACGCAAAATATTGCACTCATTTTGATCAGCTCAACTAAATCATTATTGGCTTTTTATAACACTTGTTCTTAATATATTGCACTTTTAAAATAACGTTACATTGCAACACTTCAAATAGTGTTTAAAATGAATCGTCGAAAAAATCAACTTAAAGCAAGGTTAAAAAGTAAACATATCCAGCAAAAAAGAGCAAAAAACGAACACAAGAATCAACTATTTTTTAAAGTTTGAATATAAAATAAATGGTAAAAATCAACTAAAAAATAAATTACTTTTTTTATTTTAAACAATACATTAAGTATAAAACACTATGAGTAAATTTACTAAACATCCAGTACCACATTAATCAATTTCTGCATAGCATATATAAAATAAAATCAACAAAAATATATCTTTTTTATAGATTACTTATACAATTGATGGAAATCCTAGGCCCTGAATTATAACAAGGCACAGGATTTATCGTTTTTATGAGGTTCTTTAAATATGCTAAATGCACAAAAACTTACATTAGCAGTTCTCATTTCTGCGGCAATAATTTCCTCAGCTCAGGCAAGCGAGCAAAGTGAGGCAAAAGGATTTGTTGAAGATGCGAACGGTTCTATTCTCTTCCGTACAGGTTATCTAACTCGCGACAAGAAACAAGGCGCGAAAGATACTAGCTCATTTGCTCAATCGGCAATTGTAAATCTTGAATCTGGCTTTACACCTGGTATCGTTGGTTTCGGTGTTGGCGTTGTTGGTGATGGTTCATTTAAAATCGGTGAAAATAAAAATGCCGGCAACCAAATGATTCCTAAAAACAATGATGGTTCAGCTTATGACCATTGGGGTCGTGGTGGCGGTAGCGTTAAAGCTCGTTTCTCAAATACGACTGTACGCTATGGTACTCAAGTACTCGATTTACCAGTTTTAGCAAGTAATACTGGCCGTATGGTTCCTGAATATTTTACAGGTACTTTATTAACAAGCCATGAAATCAAGAATCTTGAGTTAGTTGCTGGTAAATTCACAAAAGACCAAATGTCTGACCAAATTAATACCGATGCCGATGCGTCTGGCAGAGGCCTTGATCGTGCAATCGTTTGGGGTGGTAAATATAAGTTCAATGATAACTTAAATGCCTCTTACTATGGTTTAGACAGCAAAAATGCGCTTGAACGCCATTATGCTAATGTGAACTTTAAACAGCCTTTAACAAATGGCAGCTCATTAACTTATGACTTCAGTGGCTACCACACTAAGTTTGATGCTAATGCACATACTTATTCAGCAACTGGAACAGTAGCACCTAACTATGGTGCCACTGGTGTAGCTGGCGAAGAAAAAACCAACAACATTTGGGCATTCTCTACCACTTATAACACTGGTCCACACAGTGTTATGCTTGCTTACCAACAAAACACTGGTAATGTTGGTTATGACTATGGTCAAAATGCTGACGGCTTCCAAAGTATTTATTTACCAAACTCTTATATGTCTGATTTCATCGGTAACCACGAGAAATCTGCACAAATTCAATACAATGTTGATTTCGGTAAATTAGGTGTATTACCTGGTTTGAACTGGACAACTGCATTTGTATACGGTTGGGACATCAAAGTTCGCAATGTAACTGACGATGCTCAAGAGCGCGAATTCTTCAACCAAGTAAAATACACAGTACAAAGTGGTTTTGCTAAAGATGCAAGTCTTCGTATTCGTAACTCTTACTACCGTGCAAGTGATGCTTACCAATCTAATGCGTACATCGGTGATACAAACGAATGGCGTATCTTCCTTGATATTCCTGTGAAATTATTCTAATTCATAGATCTATCAAGCATAAAAAAACCTACCTCTGGTAACACAGGTAGGTTTTTTTATTGAGCCTAGAATATCAATTGAGACACTCTAGGCTCATAAAATCAGAGCTTATTTAGCAGCTTCGATAGCTTTCAATACTTCAGCTTTAGCAACGTCAGAACCTTCCCAACCGCTGATTTTTACCCATTTGCCAGGTTCTAAATCTTTGTAGTGGCTGAAGAAATGCTCAACTTGGCTAATCAACAATGGAGGAAGATCTGTATATTCCTTCACGTCTTTGTAAAGTGGAGATAATTTCTCGTGTGGAACTGCGATTAATTTCGCGTCGATACCACCGTCATCTTCCATGTTTAATTTACCAACTGGGCGGCAACGAATTACAGAACCAGCAGCAACAGGATGTGGAGTTACAACAAGTACGTCTAATGGGTCGCCATCTTCAGACAAAGTATTTGGTACATAACCATAGTTTGCTGGATAGAACATTGCTGTGCCCATGAAACGGTCTACAAACAATGCATCAGAATCTTTGTCAATTTCATATTTAATTGGCGCTGCATTTGCAGGAATTTCAATGATGACATAGATGTCATTTGGTGCATCTTTACCTGCTGGGATATTGCTGTAACTCATATCAATACTCTTTCGTTATGAAGTCAGATGTAAAATCCACTCGATTATAACGTGGATATCATCAAAATGATGCCGATTATACAATGCGCACACGCGAAAGTTGATATGAATGGTGACAGAATGACACTCAAGTCAGCTTAATTGTCACGATCAACAAAAATATTGGACATAATAATGATAAAAACCAGACAATCGAACGTAAAGTTGCCCAATTACATAAATAACAGATGCCATAAATGATACGTAAAATAATATATGCCCAACCCAATCTCAAAATAAAGTATTCAGGCACCACCATATATTCAGCCATCAAAATAGCTGTTAAAAATAAAGGTAAACTTTCAAAACTGTTTTGTTGTACTGCATTTGCCCGAGCAGCGATACCCTTTGTATTAGCAAGAAAATCTCTTGGGTTCTGATTATCGACGGGTTGAAAACCGCCTTTAAATTTTGCAATTACGGTAAATGCGTATGGCAGCAAACATGCCACTAAAATAATATAGATAATGCTGCTGATGCCGTGCATAGTGCCATCCATCACTGAAAATACTGTTGATCATGCTATCATAACTGATCGTTTTTACCTGAAATTTTATGCAATCGCATGTCATCACTGATTTATAGGGCTATGTATGCAACAACCTGATCAAAAAGAATTGTTTGATGTCTTGGAAAAGCAAAAGAAGAATCAGCTTCAGGTAGACCTCATATTTAAAATTGTATTACCCATCGTCGCTTTTTTACTGAGTGTAATTTGTGCAAATTTAAATTGGCAATCGACACTAGGTACCTTTGTGATTTTAACGATTGCCTTTATTGCTGTAGGTATTAAAAGGCTTACCTTATGGCATTGGATGATTGTAATTAGCTTATATTGCCTCGCAGATAATTACCTGAGTTATGGTCAGCTTGATTTAACTCACCTGCGTTTACAACTTGGCACTATGCTTGTTTTTGTAGGTATGGTTGGAATTGGTCGCCCTTATGTAGACCGCTGGTTTATGAAAAACCGTTAATAATAAAAAAAGCGCCCTATGGCGCTTTTTTATTATTCAAGAATTATGCAGGCTTACGTAGATCTTTACGTAAAATTTTACCTACATTTGATTTTGGTAATTCATCCATAAACTCAACATAACGAGGGCGTTTGTAGCCTGTTAAGTTTTCTTTAGCAAAGTTCAAAATTTCTTCAGTTGTTAAACTTGGATCTTTTTTCACAATAAAGAGTTTTGGCACTTCACCTGATTTTTCATCTGGAACACCAATTGCTGCAACTTCCAATACTTTTGGATGTTTAGCAATAACTTCTTCAATTTCACTCGGATAAACGTTGAAGCCAGAAACCAAAATCATATCTTTTTTACGGTCTACAATTTTTGTATATCCGCGGCTGTCCATAATACCAATATCACCAGTACGGAAGAAGCCATCGGCTGTCATCACTTTAGCGGTCTCATCTGGACGGTTCCAATATCCTTTCATGACCTGAGGACCACGGATTGAGATTTCGCCTTGTTCACCTAAAGGTACTTCTTTTCCATCATCATCCAAAATTGCAACATCGGTTAATGGTAATGGAATACCAATCGTACCGCTAAATTCAGTCGATGTCGGTGGATTCGCAGTTGCTACTGGCGAAGTTTCTGATAAACCATAACCTTCGATAATGGTTGTACCCGTAATTTTCTTCCAAGCTTCTGCTGTAGAAGGTAAAACTGCCATACCACCGCCCATCGCCATTTTTAAATTGCTATGGTCGAGTTGCTTAAACTCTTCATTATTGACTAAAGCATTAAATAATGTATTTACTGCTGGGAAAAATGATGGTTGATATTTGCGCAATTCATTAATTACAGCAGGTAAATCACGAGGGTTTGGAATTAAGATATTTGCCTGTCCTTTGTACATACCGTACATCGCACAAACCATGAATGCAAAAATATGATAAAGCGGTAATGCACAAACAATACGGTCGCCTTTCGCCCCATCATTTGCACCAAATTTACTTTGGAAAATACCATCACACTGTAAAAGGTTAGCAACCAAATTACGGTGAGTTAGCTCAGCACCTTTTGAAACACCCGTTGTACCACCCGTATATTGAAGCACGGCTGTATCGCTTAAAGTTAAATTCGGACGTTTGTAATTGCTTGGATTTTCTTTATTTAATGCACTATTAAATTTAACATGGCCTGGAATGTTCCAAGCTGGAATTTGTTTGCGCACTTTACGCAAAACAAAATTGACTAAAGTACCCTTAAGTGTACCTAACATGTCTCCAACAGAAGCAACTACAACATGCTTGACTGGAGTTTTACCTAAAATACTTTGGTAAACGCTTGCAAAGTTCTCGATAATGACAAGAACTTCAGCACCTGAGTCATTTAACTGATGCTCAAGCTCACGTGCAGTATATAGTGGGTTAACATTCACTAAAATTAAACCAGCACGGAAAACCGCCAAAGCCACTACAGGATACTGCAATACGTTTGGCATCATCACTGCCACGCGAGTTCCTTTTGCTAACCCCAAATTTTGCAAATAGGTCGCGAATTTACGGCTTGCAAGCTCCAACTCGTTAAATGACATGGCTTTATCCATAAAGATAAAGGCATCACGAGAACCAAATTTCTGGAAATTACGCTCAAAAATATCAACAATTGAGGTATTTTCTGCAGGCAATGCTACTGTTTCTGGTATCCCTGTCTTTTGGTATTCTGCAAACCAAATCTTTTCCATAATGCCATTATCTCCGATTCGTAATCCTTAGTAATAACTGTTATTCAATGCCCCAGCTATTCTTTAGCTTCTTGGTGCCAGAACATATTTAAAACTTATTGGCACATTCATGACACTTTCGAACAAGATTATGAGACAGAAGTTTTGACAATTTGTCCCTGTCAAATTTTTTGCATGGAGTACAAATTACGTACTCCAAATTGCTGCCCTTTTAATCATTATTCAATACCAACAAGTTCAGTTCACTGCTTGAACTTGTTGCCATATATAGCGTATTTATGTTGCCAGACGCTAGCTTTATCTCTGAATCAACAGTTTATTTGCTTTTTGATATCCACGTGGTAAGAGCTGACCTTTCGAAGCACGTTTACCCATGTATTTTTGTAGATCATCACCTTTTAATTTCAGATGTTGTTGACCTGCAACCACCTGAATTATTTCATCTAGGTTCAAGGTTGTCATGGATAAAATCTGCTCTTTCGCTTCAAGTTGTATCAACTTATTACCTTTACCTTTATTTAAATTTGGTAATTCTACCAAATCTAAAATTAACAAACGCCCTGCTGAGCTGAGCACAGCCAAATGTGTCATGTTTTGTGCAGAGATAAGCGGTAAAGCTTTTGCCTTCTCAGGCACTGTTAAGAATGTCTTACCAGCTTTGGCATTTGTATCTAACTGTTTAACTTGAGTTTTAAAACCATAACCCGCTGAACTTGCAGCAATTAGCTCAGATTCATCATCATCTAAATAAGCCTGAATAAACGCTACGCCACTTGCTGGAGATAGTTTCGAACTTAATGGATCACCTAAGCCTCTGGCTGAAGGTAAGCTACTAATTGGTAAAGCATAGCTACGCCCTGTTTCATCAAGGAAGTAAACTCGTTGATTGGTTTTACCTACAGCATGGCTTAAATATTGATCCCCTGCACGGTAATTTAGGTTTTCAGCATCAACATCTGCGCCTTTTGCTGCACGAACCCAACCCGCTTCTGATAAAACGACTGTTACCGCTTCAGCTGGCATTAAATCTTGTTCTTTAATTTGAACAGCTTCGGCACGTGCAACAATTGGAGAACGACGTTCGTCACCAAACTTTTTCGCGTCTTCTTTTAGTTCGCCAATAATCAGATTTTTCAAAGACTCAGGATTTTCCAATTGTTCACGAATAATCGCAGCTTTTGCAGCGAGCTCATCTTGTTCGTGACGGATTTCCATCTCTTCAAGCTTTGCCAAATGGCGTAATTTCAGCTCTAAAATCGCTTCTGCTTGTATTTCATCAATATTGAAATGTTCCATCAATACTGGCTTAGGCTGATCTTCTTCACGAATAATACGAATAACAGTATCAATATCAAGATAAGCAATTAACAAACCCGCCAAAATATGCAGGCGCTTTTCAATACGATTTAAATGATATTGCAAACGGCGAGTTACCGTTTTCTTACGGATTTCGATCCATTCAAGCAAGATACGGCGAATCGATTTAACTTGAGGACGACCATCTTCACCAATCATGTTCAAATTGACACGATAGCTTGACTCTAAATCGGTGGTCGCAAATAAATGGCTCATCACTGCTTCCGCATCAATACGATTAGAACGCAGCACAATCACTAGTCGTGTTGGGTTTTCATGATCAGACTCATCACGTATGTCCACCACCAATGGTAGCTTTTTAGCCTGCATCTGGTCGGCAATTTGAGTAATCACTTTAGAGCCAGATACTTGATATGGTAACTCGGTAATCACTATTTCATGCTTTTCAACGGTATAAACCGCACGCATGCGATAACTACCACGACCAGTTGTCTGGATTTTAAGCAACTCTTCTGGCGGAGTAATAATTTCAGCTTTGGTTGGTAAATCTGGAGCTGGAATATATTCAGCTAATTTCTCATCTGAAGTTTGTGGGTTACGAATTAAGGCAATCGTTCCTTTAATCACTTCACGTAAATTATGCGGTGGAATATCGGTTGCCATACCTACAGCAATACCGGTTGTACCATTGAGTAGAATATTCGGAATACGCGCTGGCAATGTAATAGGTTCTTTTAATGAACCATCAAAGTTATCTTGCCATTCAGTTGTGCCCTGACCTAACTCATTTAACAATAGCTCACTGTAAGCCGAAAGCTTGGCTTCTGTATAACGCATTGCAGCAAATGACTTAGGATCATCTGGTGCTCCCCAGTTACCTTGACCTTCAATTAAGGGATAACGATAACTAAAAGGCTGAGCCATTAAGACCATGGCTTCATAACAAGCCGAGTCACCATGTGGATGGTATTTACCAAGTACATCACCCACAGTACGCGCTGATTTTTTAGGCTTACCACTATTTTTTAAGCCTAGTTCGCTCATGGCATAGACAATACGGCGCTGTACAGGCTTTAAGCCATCACTGATATGCGGCAATGCACGGTCCATAATGACGTACATGGCATAATTCAAGTAAGCCTGTTCAGTAAATTCGGCTACAGAGCGGTTTTCTGTCGCATGATGCGCAAGGCTGGTCATAGTCAGCTTATCTTCCAAATCAGTCGTTATTTTAAGTGTGTATTATGCTAAGTGGGCTATGTTACAGACACAAGAGGGACTCTGTCACCTGAGCGTCAAATTATGTCTTATCTCTCTATATTTTTAGTTACTTGCTATAAAGTTAGGCAAAACTATAGCCCGATCGACTCTAGTCTTTTCCCTTGAGTCTCTTCACCTAATATCAAAATAACCAATGCCACAGCAAGTAAAACAACAGTAAACATCATAAAAACGTGATTAAACCCGTTTTTAGCGACCATCATATGAGTCACGACGATTGGCGCTACAATGCCACCAATACGCCCCATTGCCGATGCCCAACCCGAACCAAAGGCACGAATGTTGGCCGGATATTGTTCTGGTGTATAGGTATATAACACTCCCCATGCACCCAAATTAAAGAATGACATGAGACAACCCCAAAACATAATGCTATTTACGCTGTCGGCTTGTCCAAAGAAATATGCAGATAAGGCACAAAAACCTATAAATGCTGCGAGTGTAATTTTTCGACCTAAGCGTTCAACAAACCAAGCAGCAGCTAAGTAGCCAGGTAGTTGCGCCAAAATCATAAGCAATACATATTCAAATGATTTAACAACATCGTAGCCTTGTTTTACCAATAAACTTGGTAACCAAGTAAAAATCCCGTAATAGGAATACACAATTCCAAACCAGATCAGCCAGAGCATTAAACTTCTACGAGCAAATTGACCACTCCAGAGCTGTTTAAATGAAACTTTTTGTCGCATCGCCACAGGCACGACTTCAATATGATGAACAATTTGCACGCATGCTTCGGCTTCTAGTTTTTGTACCAGTGCATGTGCTTCCTCAATACGACCACGGTTAATCAGGTAAGGTATCGACTCAGGGACTTTTTTCCAAATCACTAAAATATAAAGAAGTGGTAGGCCGCCCATAAGAAAGGCAATATGCCAGCCAAATTTAGGAATAATAAAATAAGAAATGAGCGCTGCAACCAGCCACCCTAGTCCCCAAAAACTTTCAAGCAGAACAATAAATCGGCCACGAACATGAGCAGGAACATATTCACTGACCAGTGTGACTGCTACAGGTAACTGACCACCTAGTCCCAGACCAACAATAAACCGAAAAATTAATAGCCACTTTAGATCAGGAGCAAAAGCACATAAAGCTGTAGCAATACTATAAATGGCCATCGTAATCGCAAATACCGTTTTACGGCCAAAACGATCTGCTAAGGCACCAGAACAAACTGCACCGATAGCCATGCCCACAAAGCCAATACTGACAATCCAACCACTTTCAGCCGGTGTTAATGACCAGTCTTTAACAAGGGTTGTCATAATAAAAGCAATAATGCCGGTATCCATCGCATCAAACATCCATCCCAACCCTACTACCCATAAAAGCGTGTAGTGAAATTTGCCGATTGGGAGATTTTGTATACGTGAAACCAGATCCATAGGATTAACTCTACTGGAAAGATTAAGTGAGCAAGACCATATATAGAATTGTTATATCATGCCCACATCAAGTTCTGAATGATTAATGTTCGTCGGTAGAAGAAGCCGACTCTGCATCATCATCTTTATAAATAAATTTAGGCATTTCCAAACCAAAATAAATGGCAATCAAACGTAAGGTAAAGCCGAAAATTAGGGTCGAAATAACAGTTAACTCTAGACTTAATCCTATATCCTGACAGACCCAATAACAGATCACTGCCACAAAAGAAATACTCGCGTAGAGTTCACGGCGGAAAACAAATGGCACATCGTTACATAAAATATCACGTAAAATACCACCCGAAACCCCAGTCAAAACACCTGCTACGGCTGAAACGACAAAGCCATGTCCCATTTGTAAGGCAATCTGACAACCAATAATGGTAAAGCCAATCAAACCTAAAGCATCAAGTACCAAGAAAATGTTATGTAAATGGCGCATCCATTTAGCAATAATGATGGTAACAAAGGCAGCGCAACACGTTAAAACTAAATATTCAGGATGCTTCACCCACGTTAAAGGATAGTGCCCAAGTAGTACATCACGTACAGAACCACCACCCAAAGCTGTTACACAGGCAATCAGTACAACACCGAACCAGTCCATACTCCGTCGCCCAGCAGACAATGCTCCAGTCATGGCTTCGGCAGTAATCGCAATAATATAAATAACGGTGAGTAACATTGCCCTTTCCTTCAGGCCAAACGGTGGGCGTATTTTAAGATAAACTTATAGGAATTGTGCACAGCATTGTTTAAATTTTTTTCCTGAACCGCAGATACAAGGCTGTTTCATAGTGACTTGCATATCGACCGTTGGATCAAGGAAAAACCATTGCTGCTGTTGATACACAAAATGTGAAACTTCATGGTGGATTTGAGTACTTTTTCCATCATGATAATGAGCTTTGAACTCCACCTGTGCATGAGTCTTATCCAACTTTTCTTTGGCTTGGATGACTTCTAAACCCAACCATTGATTTTGTTTACTCCAATCTGCAATAGCCTCTTTATCAAGAGCAGATTGCTGTCCTAGTGCTGTGGTTTGAACAATATAATCAATTTGTTGTAATGCAAAAGCACTATAGCGGGAACGCATAAGCTGCTCCGCTGTCAGGGCTTTTGCTGTACCTAAATGTAAAGGCTCACAACATTCTGCATAACTGCCCTTTCCGCATGGACAAATTTGTTCTGTCATTAAGTTTCTCAAATAAAAAAATAGCTCAGAGTTGAGCTATTTTATGATGTTTCTAGACTTAAAATGTCATTTAATCTTTTGATTCATCTTGTTCGATAGAAACAATATGAACTTTCTCGATTTTATGACCTTCCATAGTTACAACTTCAAAGCGATAACCATCCGCTTCCACAGTTTCACCATTTTCAGGTAAACGACCTAAATGGAATAACAAATAACCCGATAAAGTAGAATATTGTTCACTTTCATCTACCAAGTCACGACCAAGTAAAAGAGATACATGGCGAATATCGGTTGAACCTTCAAGTATTAAAGAACCATCTTCTAAGCTTTCAGCTGCTGCATCTAGTTCGTCTTCATCTGGGAACTCACCTGCAATAGCTTCTAAAATATCAATTGGTGTCGCAATACCTTCGATTGAACCATATTCATTTAGAACAATGGCCATTTGTAAAGGAGCCTGACGTAATTGCTCCATCACCATAAGCACTTGAGCATTTTCATGCACAATAACTGGTTCACGTAAGTGCTTTTGGAAATCGACAACACCCGTTTCAATAAAGTTATTTAAAACTTTATGCGTAAGGGCGATACCTTCAATATTATCAAGTTCACCACGAGCAACAATTAAACGTGAATGTGTCATCGACATTAAACGTTCTTTCAAAACTTCCGGTTCGTCGTCTAAATCAATCCATTCAAGTTCAGGTCGTGGAGTCATCACCGACTTTACTGGACGTTCAGATAACCCAAGTACACCTTGTACAAGCACACTGTGGTAAACACCGTTTTCTTCGTCAAAAACTTCATCGGCAAAAGCTTGTGTAGCCAATACATCTTCGTTATCAGCCGTTTGGGCATCGGAAGTAGAACTGCTATTTTTACTGCCTAACATGCGTAAAACTGCAGATGCTGTGCGATAACGTAAATCTGTAGTAGTAACTAGCTTTTCTTGATTGCGGCGCATGGTTTGGTTGATCATTTCGACTAAAATCGAGAAACCAATCGCAGCATATAAGTAACCCTTCGGAATATGGAAACCAAAACCTTCCACCACCAAAGAGAAACCAATCATCATTAAGAAGCCAAGACACAGAATAACGACTGTTGGGTGCTTATTTACAAAGTCCATGAGTGGTCTCGAAGCCCACAACATGATACCCACAGCAATCACAACAGCAACCATCATCACTGACAGCTCTTTGACCATACCCACCGCAGTAATTACGCTGTCTAATGAGAATACGGCATCAAGCACAACAATCTGGACAATAACCATCCAGAACGCGGCATGGACTGGATTATCTTCTTTATGAAGCTGTTTACCTTCCATTCGCTCATGCAATTCCATGGTGCCTTTAAATAACAAAAACACACCACCGAATAATAAAATCAAATCACGACCAGAGAATGGATGATCAAAAATATGGAAAAGCGGTTGGGTGAGTGTCACAACCCAAGCAATTGAAGCCAAGAGGACAAGACGCATTCCCAAAGCGAGTATTAAACCCACTATACGTGCCTTAGTACGTTGTTCTGGCGGTAACTTTTCAGCCAAAATAGCAATAAAGACGAGGTTATCGATCCCTAGTACAATTTCAAGAACAATTAATGTAGCTAAGCCTACCCAAGCAGACGGATCAGACATCCATTCAAAGATCATTGATCCTGCTCCTGTGCTGGGTGGATTTTATCTTTATTGGGCAACGCAACTGGCGTACCTAGACAAAGGGGGAATAATGTTTTTTTAGGACAAGAAATTAAAACGGAGCGACTACAACCACTACCCATATTTGTTCATATGTTGTTAAACGAATTTTCAGTATAGGCAAGATTTAACATAAATTCATCATTTTTATTTGATCATTATATGTATTCACCAAACCCATACAAAACATGGGTCTTTCCTATAAAACTGCTTATAAAGTTGTCATATTTTTTGCTTAGTGTAGACAAGAAATATGAACGTGATAAGGTGAAAATAAAGCAATGAATAGCGTATTAACAATGGCAGTAAACGATTCACCAATAACATCTGTAAAAACAACACAACCTCTTATTGCATTATATTGTGGCTCACGAGCAGGAAATAAGCCGATTTATCGAGAAAAGGCAATTGAATTAGCCAGCGGAATAGCTGAACAAGGTTTTGGTTTAGTCTACGGCGGTGCCAGCATTGGTTTAATGGGCCAAGTTGCAGAAAGTGTGCTTGCACATGGTGGAGAAGCTGTAGGAGTCATTCCTGAATTTATGCTTGATTATGAAGTCGCACATGCAGGACTAACCGAATTGCATGTGGTCGAAACCATGCATGAGCGTAAAGCCATGATGGCAGAGCGTGCAAGTGCATTTATTGCATTACCTGGCGGTTTAGGAACATTCGAAGAAATTTTGGAAATTGCGACTTGGGGCCAACTCAATCAGCACCAAAAACCCATGATTTTATATAACGTAAATGGTTTTTATAATCCATTAATTGCCCAGCTAGATCATGCGGTTCAAGAAGGTTTTCTTCCCCTTCAACACCGAGCAAAATTAATTGTATGTGAAGAAATAGATCAAATTTACAACGTCATCAGAAACTTAAAAATGCCAAAAAGATTTGTTGTGTAAACTCTCCTCTCCCAATAAAAAAGCGGTTCTTCCGCTTTTTTTGTTTTCACTATTTTCACCGTTGCCTTCAAGAGCAATTAGATTTAGTAAAGGGGTACTCAACATTGTCTTACTTTTTTTACTTTCAATTTGTTTTAAACTAGACCAAAACGTTAACTTTCAAATGTTATGAATGCCACGCCGACTCACCAAGCCTTGCAACCTGAATATCGCTTACTCGTACTTTTGGTATCTATTGGCTTTTTTATGCAGGCATTAGATACCACAATTGTAAATACTGCTATTCCTGCAATGGCACACCATTTAAATGAAGACCCATTACGTATGCATAGCGTGGTGGTGGCTTATGTTTTGTCGGTTGCTGCCTGCATTCCTTTAAGTGGATGGTTAGCTGATCGGTTTGGCGTCAGAAATACATTTTTATCAGCAATTATTATTTTTACTTTAGCGTCTTTGGGGTGTGGCCTGTCTCAAAATCTGAATGAACTTTTATTTTTCCGTGTCATTCAGGGTGTGGGTGGAGCACTATTACTCCCCGTTGGTCGTTTATCACTTTTAAAAATTATTCCCCGAACTCAATTCCTAGCTGCTATGAGCCTCATGAGTCTGGCAGGTTTACTTGGCCCTCTCGCAGGTCCAACATTAGGAGGCTGGTTAGTTGAAGTGGCAACTTGGCACTGGATTTTTCTTATTAATATTCCAATGGGTGTACTCGGTATATTAATGACATTAAAGGTCATGCCAAATGTAAAAGAACCTACTGCTAAAACCTTTGATCTTATGGGGTTTGTGCTCTTGGTGGTTGCAATGATTGGCTGGTCTTTAGGTATTGAACATCTTGCCTCACCTGAATATTCCAAATGGTTCAGTATTTCTCTATTAATAGTCGGAGTAATTGCAACGCTTTGGTATGCCTATCATTCCCATACTCATCAAAATGCATTATTCCGTAGCCGATTATTTAAAAATAAAATTTTTGCAATCGGGATTTTAGGTAATTTCTTCGCTCGCTTTGGTGGTAACGCTTTACCTTTCGTCATACCACTCATGTTGCAAGTGGCTTTTGGATTTGAACCATTTATTGCGGGTTTAATGATGATTCCACTAGTGCTAGGTTCACTTTTTTCTAAGCCAATTGTTAGACCTATTATTCAGAAAATGGGATATCGTCGCTTTCTGTTAATTAACACAACCTTAGTGGGACTATGTATTGCGTCTTTTGCGATTATGACGGTCGACACGCCTACTTGGTTTAGGACCCTACACTTTTTCTTGTTTGGTACATTAAACTCATTACAATTTGTAGGAATGAATACGCTGACTTTAAAAGACTTGCCTCAACAAGATGCAAGTAGTGGAAATAGTTTCCTATCAATGATTATGATGCTGTCTATGAGTATCGGTGTTGCATTGGCAGGTACACTCATTAATGTATTTACTAATTACTATGGTACAGCCCATGTGACAACAGCGTTTCATATCACTCTAGTCTGTTTGGGCTGTATTAACGTCATTACTGCGCTTATCTTTTGGCAAATTCCAAAAAATACACCTGTGTAAGCAGTTGCATTTTTAGCATGGTTTCTCGTTCGTAAATCACGCTATGATGTGAGCTTCATCTTGATACTGAGTTTTGCATGACCAAGCTGGCAAAAACCTTTTCTGCACCACGCTACAACACCGTAATCGGTATTGTTTTAGCTTGTGTCATGGGGGTTCTCACTTACTTCGGTCTGTTCTATCAACAAAAAGCAATTGCTCAAGATTATCCAGTTCAAGGCTTTGATATTTCTCATCATCAAGAAGAGATTAACTGGAAAAAAATATCACCCCAAAAATTCCAGTTCGTCTATTTAAAAGCGACTGAAGGCGGTGATTATAAAGATCCAAAATTTCAAGAAAACTGGTTAAAAGCACGCGAACATGGATTTCATGTAGGGGCTTATCATTTTTATCGTCTATGTCGTGATGGTAAAACACAGGCCGAAAATTTTATTGCAACTGTTCCAAAAAAAATCGATGCGCTTCCACCTGTTATCGATCTCGAATATGACAGCAACTGTATAAATGCACACACCAAAGAACAATTACTTAAAGAAATAGGCATTATGCATGACCGCTTAAAACAACATTATGGCAAACAACCTATCTTTTATATCTCCAAAACTTTTTACCATATTGTGTTAAGAGGAAATTTCCCTAATACCCCGCTTTGGGTTAGAGATTATGAAGGAAAACCTGAACTGAAAGACAAAAGAAAATGGCTCTTTTGGCAACATAGTAATCAAGGTAAAATTGAAGGCATGACAAAGCCAGTAGACTTAAATGTTTATGAGGGTTCAGTCAAAGAGTGGCATCAATTTTTACAGCAACAAGGCATCGTGAAAGCACAATAATATGCGCAAAATCATTCATATCGATATGGATGCCTTTTATGCATCGGTCGAATTGCGAGAGCGTCCTGATTTAAAGCATCTTCCTGTCGTTATCTCTTCGCATCATCCGCGCGCTGTAATTGCGGCAGCTTCTTATCCTGCCCGTGAGTTCGGTTTACGCTCTGCTATGTCTATGAGCCAAGCAAGAAAACTATGCCCTCAAGTTGTTATTATCGAACCTAATTTTGAAAAATATCGTACAGTCTCGGCTCAAATCCATTCAATCTTTCAGCAGTATACTCTTCTCATTGAACCTTTATCGCTTGATGAAGCATATTTAGATGTCACTGAGAATTTAAAGCAAATCGCGAGTGCAACCGAAGTGGCTATGCGTATTCGGGAAGATATTTTTAGACTAACAGGACTGACCGCCTCGGCTGGTGTAGCACCCAATAAATTCTTGGCAAAAGTCGCGTCTGACTGGAATAAACCGAATGGTTTATGTGTAATAAAACCATCTCAAGTCGCTACTTTTATTCAAGACCTTCCGCTAAAAAAGATTCCTGGCGTGGGCAAAGTTACCCAAGAAAAACTCCAACAGCTTGAATTGCACACACTAGGTGACTTGCAAAAAATTGAAGAAGCGGTTTTAGTTCATCACTTTGGTAAATATGGGCAACAGCTTTATTTATACGCCCAAGGTATTGATAACCGCCCTGTTCAAGCTGAACGTGCTCGTCAGCAAATTTCGAAAGAAACCACATTTGATAGTGATTTAACCCTAACTCAGTGCCAACCTTATTGGCATGGCTTAGCCGAAAAAGTCTGGCAAAGTTTAGAGAAAAAACAACTCCATGCGCGTGGTGTAAATATTAAACTCAAACTTAAAAATTTTCAGACTTTACAACACAGTAAAAGTTTTAAAACTCCAATCCATTCTCAACAAGATTTGATTCAAGTTTTATTCTTACTTTTAAATGAAATGCATATTCCCGAAAATTTTCAATTTCGTCTTATTGGGATTGGTGTTTATCAGTTACAGACCAAAGCTGACGACTTCCAACTTTCATTATTATAATTGATGTTTTTTTATTCAAAAGAACAAGTTTTAGACAAAAACAGTTACCTTTTGATCAAAAATTACAGTAATCTAATTAGCGCATATTCATTACCCATGTATTTGCAACATGCCAAAGCAACCTTACTTTCGGCATATCGTCCTGTGATTGGCGTGACGACCAAATCCGAATATTACAGGGCACAAATGTGCCCTCTGTCTTATAAAAAATTATAAAAATTAATATAATGGCTTTTCTCTACAGCATCTTCCGTTAAACTAACTCAATAAAATTAGAATATATTAATTAGTTAATCATGATGAGTCCAAAACAAATTCTATGTATTGAAGATGAAGCGGCTATTGTCCTTCCTCTACGTTATGCACTTGAACGTGAAGGCTGGAGAGTCAGTTGGGCAAATACGGGGACTCAAGCATTACAATATCTTTCAGAACAAGTTTTTGATTTTATTATTTTGGATGTAGGTTTACCTGATCTCAATGGTTTCGAAGTCTGCAAACAACTACGCCAAAAATCTCAAACACCTTTATTATTTCTTACTGCACGAGATGATGAAATTGACCGGGTTGTCGGTCTAGAAATTGGCGCAGATGATTATTGTACAAAACCTTTTAGTGCGCGGGAAATTGTGGCTAGAATTAAAGCCATTTGGCGTAGAATGGAAGTGCCTATAGCAAGTAATTCAAATCAAAATCCAGTCTCTCAGGCGGAAATAATTACTCCCTCCTCGATATGGTCGTGCAATCCACAATCTCTGCAAATCCAATACCATGGAAAATTACTACAACTGACACGTTATGAATATCGATTGTTATTTTTACTAATTCAGCATCCTGAACAAGTCTTTAGCCGTCAACAATTAATGGATCATATTTGGGAACATCCTGAACATAGTTTAGAACGCACAGTCGATACGCATATCAAAAGTTTAAGGCAAAAACTAAAACAAATTACCCAAAATGATGATCCCATTCGGACTCATCGAGGATTTGGATATAGTTTAAAAAAGGAATTTGGGGTCAACAATGGATAAAGCTGTAATACAAAATCCAGCAAATATATGGATTATTTGGCAACGAGGCAAAAAGAAAACTCTAATTTTCTTTTTAACCTTTTATAGTATTTTCCTCAGTTTTTGCCTTAAAGAATATTTAGCACCTAAGGCTGATCGATTTTTTTTAGCTTCAAGCAATATAGGTGCTTTTGTCAATTATCCTAATTTTTATTTACATTGGGCAATCAGTTTAACTTTTGCTGTCATCTTTTTATTTTGCCCAGCACGGATTTTTAGCAGGTTCTATCCGTATTTCTATGGTATAGCTTTTAGTTATTTCATCATCTTTTTTTCATTTTTTATTGGTTCAATTTGTGGGATGACTATATTTTTATTACTCAGCACTCTGTCTATTCCTTTGAAAAAGTAGAACAGCTTAATGTCCATCTTCATCCGTATTTGGTTTTTCTTTAGCTTAGTGGTGGTACTGAGTCTGAGTTTTATTGCCTATACGTTGAATCAACAGGTCAAACCAAATGTCCGTCAAGTAGTTGAAGATACGCTTGCTGAAAATGCCAATATTATTGCCCAACTGATTGCCGAAGATGTAGCGCAAAAACAAGTTAGTACGCCCGAATTTGATCAAAAAATTCAAGCAGCATTATCTCGCCAACTGAATGCCACAATTTGGCAGCATAAAAAAGATGAAATTAATCAACAACTTTATATAACAGATCAGCATGGCATAGTAATCTATGACTCAGAAGGTCAAGCCATTGGACAAGATTATTCAAAATGGAATGATGTTTATTTAACCCTACAAGGTAAGTACGGTGCACGTTCTACTTCAACCACTCCTTATGACCGAAACAGCAGTGTGATGTATATTGCTGCGCCGATTATCTACAATCAGCAATTAATAGGTGTAGTCAGCATTGGTAAACCAAATCAATCCGTGCAACCGTATATCACACGTGCAGAACGTCAACTGATTCATCAAGCATTATGGATCGCTACACTGAGTTTATTACTCGCAAGCATTGTGGCATATTGGTTAAGACACAGTATTGATAAAGTGCGTCGTTATGCTCAAGCACTAGCACCTGTCAATCAAGCTCCTTTTTTCTATTCTGCAAAAGAGCTTAACCAAGTAACACAGGCATTAAGTGAAATGCGCGAGCAACTTGAAGATCGTGCTTATGTCGAAAATTATGTCAACACTTTAACCCATGAGTTGAAAAGTCCACTCACGGCGATTCAAGCCAGTGCAGAACTATTACAAGATGATCTGCCCTTAGAAGATCAACAACAATTTGCTGTACATATTGTTGAGCAAAGTCAGCGCTTACAATCTTTAATTGAACGTATGCTGCTGCTCACACGTTTAGAGAAGAATCAGCATGTTTTAGAGTTTCAAAATATTGATTTATCAAAATTGATTCAAGATTGTTTGATACCACAACACAGTGCTCTCCAAATTAAACAGCTTCAAGTAGAGCTCAATCTTCCTGAAGATTGCACAATCTACGCTGATCCCTTTTGGCTTAAACAAGCCATCAATAATCTCTTAGATAATGCAAGAGACTTTTGTTCTGAGTATGGCCTTATCGCCATCCAACTTCGGAAAAACAGCATCACGAATGGTCTTGAAATTCTGCTATTCAATGAAGGTGAAGCCATTCCTGAATATGCTTTAAATCGTGTCTACGAAACCTATTTTTCATTGCCACGCCCGCATAACCAGCAACGAAGTACAGGTATCGGTCTAAGTATTGTGCAGCAAATTATTCAACAGCACCAAGGTCACATCACGATTCAAAATATCCCTGAAAATTATCTGGATTTTTTAGAACAGCACAGATCGGGAGTATTGGTAAAAATTTTACTTCATCAAAACTTCACATAAGCTTCAACTACAACTCATTTAGAACGCATATCCATTCGAGAGAATTGTCATATCAGAATGACAATGGAATCCACCATGCGTAGAAACTCTATTAATCTTAAAATAGGAGCGATCTTATTCTTAATTTTAATTTTTTATATTGGCCTATTTTTTATTTCAAATTTGGTAGATGAACGCCAAAGCTATCAACAACAAGTAATTCAAGACATTGCAAAAGAACAAATTCGCCCACAACAAGTGGTCGCACCATATTTAAAACTACCTTATCAAGTTCAAACCATATGTACCGATGAGCAAAAGAAAACTTACGCATGTATACAAACATTATTTGTCACCATAGGTGCGGAAACAACTGACTGGAAAGCTCAATTTAAAGTTTCTGATAGCACCTACAAACGCAATATGTATAAAGCAATTAGCTATCAAAATCACATGTTAGGTAAAGGTGTATTTAAAGGCACAATGCTTGAATCACAACGCAACTATCTTTGGGATCAAGCTGAAATCATTTTTCCTATTCAAGATGCGCGCGGTCTAAATGCTAAACCAATATTTAATATTGATGGAAAAAATTATAAATTTGACTTTTCTACTCAAAGCCAAGGTCAACATGGCTTTGATCTTCTTCATATCACAAGCAAGCAATATCCAGAACTAATCACAAAATTACAACAAGGTTTTAGTTTTAGTCTGCAATTTGATTTAGAAGGTTTAAGCGCTTTTTCCTTTGTTCCAACCAGTTACGAGATGACCTATCAAGCTAAAGGCAATTGGGGGGATGTTAAATACGATGGTCAAAGTTTGCCTTTTAAGAAACTGAATAAAAAACAATTCTTTGAAGCTGACTGGAAAAATATTGCTTTAGGTAAACGCAATCTAGATCGACTTTCGACTTGTGAAAACAGTCAATGCTTTTATCAAGCTTTAAATACTCAAAACAATCCGATGAGTGATGAAGCTGCTTATGCTGTTTCAAATGCAACTTCAAACAACATTTCAGGTATTTCTACACAATTTTTAGAACCTGTAAATATTTATACTCAAACGGATCGTGCCATCAAATATGGCATCATGGTGATCATTATTACCTTTGGTTGCTTCTTCTTATTTGAGGTTTTGAAAAATCTTAAAATTCATCCTGTTCAGTACGCTCTGGTAGCTATGGCACAAGGTGTATTCTTTGTTTTGCTCCTATCTATAAGTGAATATTATGCTTTTGTACTAGCCTATCTCGCTGCAGCAGTTGCCTGTATTGGTTTAATTACTTGGTATTTATACTTCGTTGTTCAGGGTTTTAAAGCTGCTCTGCTATTCGGTGTTTTACTAAGCATCCTTTATGGAATGATGTATTTACTACTACAATCCAGCGGCAAGACCTTCCTTTTTGGCTCTATTCTTTCGTTCATACTAATTGCATGTGTCATGTACATCACACGCCATGTTAATTGGTATCAATCCGAACAACAACGCATCTAAATCTATCGGGCGAGATCAAATCCTCGCTCAATTTTTATAGTAAAATGAGGATTGTACTATGCACCAACAGACCAAATCAGCTTTAAGCCAACTCAAAAAATTGTGTCCAAACCAAAGTTCAATTGCAACTTGCTTGAATCAGCTTCGACAAACCCAAATCCAATTTTTAAATCTAGGTAATATTATTATTTGCCCACAATATCACTCTATTCTTATTTTTAAACAGCGTAAATTAATGGAAATAGAATCTTTTTCTGCCTAATTTAACCAAATTTATACTGCGTTAGAATTGTATCAAGTACAATCATTTCTATTGTTTCTAAATAAGGTAAAGGTTATGTCTGTAAAGCGTTTACACGTGACTTCACGCTACTGCGAAGTTGCGATTTCAGGTAATTTAGTCCATTTAGCAGGCCAACTCGCTGATGACACCAGTGTAGACATTACGGCACAGACTCAACAAACTTTAGACAATATTGATCGCTTACTTGCTGAAGCTGGTACAGACAAAAGTCATATTCTTTCAGTCATGATTTTTCTAAAAGATATTGAAACAGACTATGCAGCCATGAATGCTGTATGGGATGCATGGATTAGCAAAGAAAACCCACCTGCTCGTACTTGTGTGGAGTCTAAACTTTACGCACCTGACGTATTAGTAGAAATGACTGTCGTTGCGGTACTTCCCTAGTTCTTATTGGTTTTAATCAATAAAAAAATGAGCAATATTTACAGTAATATTGCTCATTTTTTATAGTTCAAAAAATTCTAATATCAGCATTTTATTCATATCGTCTTTAATAAACCCTAAAATCAAAATTTTATAATGTCTACTTGTTAAGACTTCACAAAAGCATTTGAGATTCGCTCTAACTGCGGCGTGGCATGTAAAGTTGCCATCTCTGATTCAGGGGTCAATAAATCTCTTCTTAAATCATTATAATCAGGCACACTGCTGTAGCGCAGTACACGGTAACCCGCAAGTTGTAATAAACGGCGTTCATACTGCTGATGTGCACGGCGTAAACCATTTTCTTCAAGCATAACCACCACAAAAACTTGGTAATTTTGATCAAGTACTACAAAGTCAGCCGTCATATTTTGATATTTGCGACGGGTGTGAGCATATTTCGTTGTTAATAATGCATCAAATGAGACATGAGCTAATACGGTAAATTTGGGAAATACTGTTTGTAAACGAGTAAGAGTCATTTGCTCATGACTACTTAATACAGCACGGCGCTTTAAAGCACTATCTTGTTGGTGTTTTCTTGAGAGGCTTTTCGCCGCCATAATGACAGTCAAAAAGAGTAGTAAGATCGTAATTAAATAGTACATGGGTCTAATCCTTTAAGTTTTTATAATGATTTTGCTAGATCACGCTTTGTTTTAATTGATAACGACACAGCCGTTTTTTAAAAGGTTCACTTAGTAATTTCACTTGTAGTTATCAAGCTTGGCTTAAATTTAGCCACCCTCAACATTATTTATAATCATAGAGTCAACAACAATCAAGTGCAGCTCGTCAGATTTTGGATATTTATCATTATTCGTTACGTTTTTTGTACTTTAAATCTGCAAAAATCTCACTATACGATTTAAATAACCTCATGAAAAACAAAAAAGGCTCTGTTTAAGAGCCTTTTTTATCATTATCCACGTGCTTTTGACTTTGCTTTACTTTTCCCACCAAACGGTCTCTTCTCACCTGTTTCACGAGGAGGCAAACCTGTATGTTGCGTTAGTACCTGACCTTTTTGTGGACGCTTCTGATTTGAATGACTACTCGTTTGCTGGTTATTTCGTTTAACCGAATCCCCTGCCGTAGACGAGTTTTTCTTACGGGCAGATTTATATTCCCCTTCAGTACCTTTTGGCTGATAAGTCGGAATTAAATGCTGCTTTGAATTACCAATCAAATCGGCACGGCCCATTTCTTTTAAGGCTTCACGAAGTAATGGCCAGTTGTTTGGATCATGGTAACGTAAGAATGCTTTATGCAGACGACGGCGTTTCTCACCTTTTACAATATCAACTTTTTCAGTATAACGAGCAACTTTAGCAAGTGGGTTCTTGCCCGAATAATACATGGTGGTTGCAGTTGCCATTGGTGATGGATAGAACGTCTGTACCTGATCGGCACGGAAACCATTCTTTTTCAACCAAATAGCAAGGTGCATCATGTCATAATCTGAAGTACCCGGATGCGCAGCAATAAAGTAAGGAATTAGATACTGCTCTTTTCCTGCTTCTTTACTGAAACGGTCAAACATTTGTTTGAAACGATCATACGTACCAATACCCGGTTTCATCATCTTAGATAGCGGGCCTTGCTCGGTATGTTCAGGCGCAATTTTTAAATAACCACCCACGTGGTGTTGCACCAGCTCTTTGACATATTCAGGGTTCAATACTGCAAGGTCATAACGTAAACCTGAACCAATCAGAATCTTCTTCACACCTTTAATCGCACGTGCTTTACGGTAAAGCTGCACTAACGGCGCATGATCGGTATGTAAGTTTTGACAAACGCCCGGATAAACACAAGAAGGTTTACGACAGTTCTTCTCAATTTCTGGGTCTTTACAGTGCAAACGGTACATGTTTGCTGTTGGGCCACCTAAGTCTGAAATAATGCCGGTGAAGTTTGGTGCCGTATCACGAATTTTTTCAATCTCACGTAAGATCGAATCTTCCGAACGGTTTTGAATAATACGACCTTCATGTTCTGTAATCGAACAGAATGTACAACCACCAAAACAGCCACGCATAATGTTGACCGAGAATTTGATCATATCAAATGCAGGGAAACGCGCATCACCATAAGTAGGATGTGGCAAACGTGCATATGGTAAATCAAACACATAGTCCATTTCCTCAGTGGTTAGAGGAATTGGAGGTGGATTAATCCACACATCACGTTCACCATGGCGTTGAACCAACGCACGAGCATTACCCGGATTAGTTTCAAGGTGCAAAATACGGTTTGCATGTGCATAAAGCACTTGATCATTTGCCACTTCTTCAAAAGAAGGCAAACGGATTACTGCCAACTCTCGTGGTGGTAATTTGTGTTTAATTGCTTTTGACGGTGCTGGCTTTAATTGAACAATTTGAGTGTCGTCATCGAGTTTGTCGCCTTCACGTACAATCGGATTTGCAACAATCTCTTTTTGGAAATTTTGGTACTGAGCTAAAGAGTTACCGTTTTCTTTTTCAACCTCACAGCCATCAATATCTTCTGTCATGACATATGGATTAATAATTGGGTCAACACGCCCCACCGTATCTACATCATTACTCGCAACTTCGACAAACTTTGCTTTTGATGCTTTGTTATGTTTATTAATAATAAATGCCGTACCACGAACATCTGTAATCTCGTGGATTTTTTCACCTTTCGCCAAACGATGCATCACATCAATAATGGCACGCTCACCATTACCATACATGAGTAAATCAGCTTTTGAGTCCATCAAAATCGAACGACGAACTTTATCTGACCAATAATCATAGTGTGCAATACGGCGTAAACTACCTTCAATACCACCTAATAACACTGGTACATCTGGGAAAGCTTCACGACAGCGCTGGCAATATACTGTTGCAGCACGGTCAGGACGTTTATTTGGCTCATTATTTGGAGAATATGCATCATCAGAACGGATTTTACGATCTGCCGTATAACGGTTAATCATCGAATCCATATTACCTGCGGTTACACCCCAAGCAATCGTTGGCTTACCTAAAACGCGGAAACTTTCAACATTGGTCCAATCTGGCTGCGCAATAATTCCGACACGGAAACCTTGTGCTTCAAGTACACGCCCAATCACACCCGATACAAATGATGGGTGGTCAATATAAGCATCACCACAGACTAAAATAAAGTCACAAGCATCCCAGCCGAGTTGGTCCATTTCTTCTCGTGACATCGGCAAAAATGGCGCTGGTTCAAAACACGACGCCCAATATTTGTCGTAATCAAACAGCGCTTTTGGCGCAGTTTGCATGGTATAAGCGGTAGACATGGCTTGCGAATCTCGGCTAGCAGATGAAGGAGAGACATCTAAAGATGAAAGCCGATCATTTTAACATGAATTTCATTCATTTTCCTTGTTTATAAAACATACGAAAACAATAATATAGAAATTAATTTGATTAAAGTTTATCCAATATTTTTATTCTCAGAATAAATACGACGGAATAAAATCCGCCGTAGTCTTAACATAATTTATTTGTAGGTATTAGAACAAAGCTTTTGGCAAACGAATTTGAATAATCTCGTTATCATCAGCCAGTTTTGCGTTGCGTCCTGTTGAACCAGGGAAGTTATTGTCATTTAGTACCGTGAGCGTTGTACCATTTTCAATAATCACATCTTCAATGGTTTCAAACGGGAAAGCAAAAACTTGTCCCGTACCAATATCCCCTGCTCTAGCTGTGCCATACAACATATTCGGGTTAGCAATTTTAATTAAATCGACTAAATCTTCACGGTTTACTAGCTGACCTGACTCATTCAATTTAATACGGATTAATTTTTTATATCCGCCTAAATTATTCTGAGTCGCATCACGCTCAATAATAATGCCTTCTTTATCATTAAAGAGTTGGAAGTCACCAATATTGGTTGCCTTGCTGTCTAATTGGAACCAATAATATTTACCTGTATACGCTTTTTTCTTAATGTCGAATTGAGAAATCAGCAACTGTCTTTCCGTTTCCCGAATTGATTTAATTGGCTTTTCTATAAGCGGGTAAAGATACTGCCCATCTGGTGAAATTGCCATTCCTTCAAAACCACCACTTTGCTGAACCAAAGGCTCCACAAAATTAATTTGTGCTTTATTAAACTGATTTTGTGGTGAACGTAATTCTTGGGTCGGATTTAATGGATTTGGTAAAGCGATTGGTGCATCTAGTAACACACCATCCGCTGAAAAATGAAGTAAATAAGGACCAAATTCATCCCCAATCCAATAAGTGCCATCGCTAGTACGTTGCATTGACTCTGGGTCAAAATCAGCACCCGTTAATAAACGCTCAGGCGTGTTACCATTCACGATATTAAAAGGAATTAACTTGTTTGGATCACGCAATTGAATAAAGCTTTGTACAGTAACTTGCCCTGTACCTTTGGCTTTAGTTTTAAAATCAGGTTTTAATTTATAAATACGAAGCAAAAAGTCAGAAGAATTATCTTGGGTACCAAAACCATTATCGGCCATTGCCATATAGCTACCATCTTCATTTTTTAATGCAGCCGAAAAACCTTGTACAGGCTGGCCTTTAAATGGAGGATAAATTCCATTTGCACCTTTTACATATGCACCAGAGTCTGGGCCAGCAGCATAGGTTTCTACAGGCAATTTGGCAAAAGAAATTAAAGTTGGTTCGGTAACGTTTTCTGTAGGTGAGGTTTGTTCTTGGTCGTTGTCATCGTTACATGCCGACAATCCTAAACTGGCGCAGCATAATAATGCGACTAAAGTTTTTTTGCTCATGATTTTATACATTTGGTAAAAAATTAAGCAAATTTAATCAAGCTTATATGAAGTTTTTTCTTCAAAAAGATGAAATCTTTATGGCGAAAATATGACAAACTCAACTGTTCAATACAAACACAAACTAAATGACTTCATCAAAAGAATTAAAGTTTCGTTGGCTGATATTCTCCAGCAATTGCTGCTTTCAAAAAGTTCTGAAAGGTTGGGCATTCCATATGATTTTCGGCTGGACAGACAGCTGCATGTTGTAATCCTTGACTAATAAAATGTAATCGCTTTGCCATTTGCTCTAGTTGTTCAGCTTTATCTTTTAGTTTTTGACGGTCAAGATCAGGCCGACCATCTTGTCCAAACATAGTAGCGATCTCATTTAAAGAAAATCCAGCAGCACGTCCTAAAGCAATAAGTGCCAGTTGATCAAGCACCTGCTTACCATACTGCCGACGTAAACCTTGCCGCCCAATCGACTTAATTAACCCCTTCTCTTCATAAAAACGTAGCGTAGCTGTTGTGACTTTTGCCTTCTTAGAAACTTCACCAATATCCATAACATCCTCTTGACTTCAAGTGAACTTGAACTTGCACAATAAATTTATCACGTTTCATACGTATAAAAGCAAGGTGTAAAAATGAATACCTCTACATTGTTCTTTCAAGCTTTATGTCTTGGTATTGGTGCAACAGTTATTATGGATATATGGCTGTTAATACTAAAAATATTTAAGATCCCGACTTTAAATTTTTCCTTTCTCGGACGCTGGGTCGGCTGGATATTTCATGGAAAACTCATCCATCAATCTATAGCACAAAGCCCTCAGATTAAGGGTGAATATTTATTCGGTTGGATTGCTCACTATAGTGTCGGGCTAATCTTTTCATTTAGCTTTCTTTTCATTGTTGGCTCAACTTGGCTTAGTCATCCTCAGTTTTTCTCAGCACTAGTATTTGGTGTAGTCACCGTTCTCATCCCTTTTTTTATTATGCAACCCGCCATGGGTAGTGGTTTTGCTTCATCAAAAACACCACATCCTTTTTTGAACTGTCTAAAAAGTTTGATGAATCATAGTGTTTTTGGTTGTGGCTTATATCTCACTGCAAAAATTTTTCAAATTTAAATAAAAAGGAAACTATCCATGAAAACTGTTGCCATTATTTACTATAGTCGCCAAGGGCATACGCAATTTATCGCTCAACAAATTCAAACTGGCATTTTGAGTCATCAAGATATTGAAGTAGATTTACTAAATGCCGAAGATCTTATCAACACTCCAGAAATTCTTATCAAATATGATGGTTTAATTTGGGGATCTCCTACATATTTAGGTGGCGTGTCTTCCAAGTTAAAACAACTCATGGATGCAACGGGTCCATTATGGAAAAAGCAAAGCTTTAAAGGAAAGCTTGCAGCTGGATTTACCATTTCCTCTCTTCCCGCTGGTGATAAACAATCGACACTAATTTCAATTTTTACCTTTTGTATGCAACACGGCATGTTATGGATCGGCAACCCGATTATGCCTGAGCAACACCATGGTATTCCTTATACTCAAGCAGCCAACCGTCTCGGTTCATGGTCAGGCTTAATGGCTCAGGCTGAACATGGCAGTAATGCCGATAGGTTTGATGAAGGAGATATTAAAACTGCTCAACAATTTGGAGAAAATTTTGCATTGACCTTAAGTGCTTATCAAGGAATATAAATCCATGAAAGCACAGAAACTTTTATTCCTCTTCATTTTATCGGGAATGATGTCTTTTATCGTTTCAGGTGTTTCAACTTTTAAAGTAGTAGGACTAAATCATCACTTCGTTTCATTGTGGGTATCGGCTTGGATTATTGCATGGATATTAGCTTTTCCAAGTGTATTGATTTGTGCTCCTATCGCCCAGAAACTAGTCGACATTGTATTTAAGTAAGTTGATCTGTAAGTTAAAACGTACAAAAATTGCGGTGATTTGCGGATATTCAGCTTTAGTATTATTTCATAATATATGAATCATAGAGAGACAGGATGTCTCATTGAAGAAGAATAAGAACGCAGGAAGCGGTAGTTGACAGGAGTTAGCTACATAAAGCTGAATACGAAGGAGCCTCGACAGGATGTCGGGGTTTTTTTCATTTCACTTATACAAAATTCTTACTTTTTAGATGTGCTGAGCAACAGAACTAATATTGATCCGATAAGTACGGCTAAATACGATTATTTCATTTGAAACTTCATGATTGGTTTTGTATTTTGCTTACCTCATCTTTAACCCAAAATCGTTTTGAACCATCACAATTACACATCCTTAGTCTCAAATTTTTCATAATTTTCTTGATGATCATAATGACAGGATGTACAAGCTTAGGCCCTAATAGTGGCTCATTTACTTGGCGTTCAAATAAGCTATCATCTGGTTTACAAAAAGCTTATTCCGTTCCACCGAGTACAGCGAATCGATTGTCTCCTATGATTATTCAAAGTGCTGACAAATATAATGTTCCTCCCCTTTTACTCGCGGCAGTCATCAGACAAGAGTCGAACTACAATAGTAATGCCCGTTCTCCAACTGGGGCTGTTGGTTTAACTCAAATTATTCCAAGCTATTGGCAACAAACTTGTGCTGGTAATTTGTATGATGAATCTACAAATATCCAATGTGGTGCTTATATTTTAAATCATTACTATCAAACCGCAGATAGCTGGTTTAAAGCCACGGCCTATTATAATGTTGGGCCAACAGGATATGAGCGAAGCTTCTGGACCCGTCACAAAGCGAAAAAATATGCTCGATCTATTAAGCACCATCAAAAAAATTTAAAAAGTGCCTTATAAATAAGCTTAAACAAAAGCCCATCAATAGATGGGCTTTTTTATGCGACTAATTTTATTCGTCAAATAAACCTTCAAATAACACAGAAGACAAATAACGCTCCCCACTGTCTGGCAGAATAACAACAATAGTTTTACCAGCATTTTCAGGACGCTCTGCAATTTTTGCAGCGGCTGCTAATGCAGCTCCACTTGAAATACCCACTAAAATACCTTCTTGAGTTGCACAGTTTCTCGCCCATTGAATTGCTTCTTCGCTAGTCACTGGTAAGACTTCATCCACAAGGTCCAAATCAAGATTCTTTGGAATAAAGTTCGCACCAATTCCCTGAATTTTATGCGGTGCAGGTGTAATGTTCTCACCATTTTTAGTTTGAGTAATAATTGGAGACTCAGCAGGTTCAACTGCTACTGAATACAAAGGTTTATTTTGAACCTGTTCAAAATAACGAGAAATACCCGTAATCGTACCGCCAGTACCGACGCCCGCAACTAAAATATCGACTTGCCCACCTGTAGCTTGCCAAATTTCAGGACCAGTTGTGTCTACATGAATTTGTGGATTCGCTGGGTTTTCAAATTGTTGTGGCAAGAAATAAAGATCTGGCTGTTCAGTTGCTAATCGTACAGCCTCATCAACTGCACCTTTCATTCCTTTTGCGGGTTCAGTTAATACCAAATTAGCACCTAAAGCTTTTAGTACTTTTCTGCGCTCAAGGCTCATACTTGCAGGCATAGTTAGAGTAATTGGATAACCTTTTGCCGCAGCAACAAACGCCAATGCAATACCAGTATTACCACTGGTTGGCTCAACAATATGCATACCTTCTTTTAATACACCACGCTTTTCCGCATCTGCAATAAGTGCCGCTCCGATGCGGCATTTCACAGAAAATGCAGGGTTACGGCTTTCCACTTTTGCTAATACGGTTGCACCTGTTTTAATCAATCGGTTAATACGTACTAAAGGTGTATTACCAATGGCTTCGGCATTATTTGAATATACCGCGATACCTAAATTGTTGGGAGTTGGAAATTGCTGATCGGTAGACATGTTATATCCTTATTAGATTTGGAATGATTCTGAATCATTATAGGCTTGTCTAATAAACAGGAAAGTAGAAAAAGTTAAGTAATATGAAAAAATGACAGCTACATCTATTTTAGACAGAATAAAAAATGAATTTATTAGATCATTAGAACTACCAAACTTCACCCTCTCGCCATTCTGCGGAAATACTATCGTCCTCTGAACTGTGTGAGAGTAGATCTTTCATATGAATACTCAAAGGATATAGCATAATTTCATAGTCATCGGTTAGATAAGTAGATGTATCTTGTTTGATGTACAAATCACCCCACCAAGTAGTCCAACCTAATTTTTTATAAAACGCTTCATCTTCTGGTTGTAATGCAGCAAGTTCATATTCCAAATCAGTTAATGCTTCAACTAAATATTTTAGTAATTGTGATGCAAGTCCCTTACCTCTCATCGTGTAATCAGTGGTCACATACTCTACATAAGCTATTTTTACATCGGAACTACCATTTATGGTAAAAGCTCTATCCGTCCATAAGGCATGTGAGACAATTTGATTGTCCAATATACCAACGACATGAATCGCTTTTTGCATGAAAGCATATTGGCTCCATGGATCTTCATCAAAAGCAGAAAAACATAACTCAGCAATCTGATGACGTTGATTTTTATCTAGATCTTGGGCTGCGATAATTTTGAACTGCATAGATGGAAACTCAAGCTTAACTATTTATAGATTAAGCAAATATTGGAATATTATGAAATGTTTTTTTATTACAAGGCAATTTAATTGAATTAAGACACTATATCTCTGAATCAGGGCACCTGTACAAATGTTCTTTTAGAGTTGTTTTTTATCTTTATCTTTATTTTATCCATAAAGCAACACCCCGGTTTCTTTCGAGACCGGGGTGTTTGGAATAATGAGCTGGCGATGACTTACTCTCACATGGGTAACCCCACACTACCATCAGCGCTAAGAGGTTTCACTTCTGAGTTCGGGAAGGGATCAGGTGGTTCACTCTTGCTATGGTCGC
>NZ_JANBNX010000012.1:0-86538 GCF_035615275.1 Acinetobacter sp. IK23 | reverse complement strand
CTCGCTTGATTAAAGCTTGGTTATACGAGGACCAATTGGTTGTACGATAGATTTTAGGTGTAGGCTTCTTCATCTGGAAATTATATTACTGAAGAAGCCTTCAAGAATAGCTTTGTGCAACAAAGCCATTGCAAAGTTAAACTCATATGAAAAAAGTATTATTGAAAAATATATTCGTAGAGAAATACCTTATCTCGTTCTTGAAGGACTCAATATTAAAAAGTTAGATCGTAGTAAAATTGATATTACTCAATCAACACAATTACCGTCACTTGAATTACTTGAAACAGATATAGATATATTAACACTCGCTTCTTCTGAACAAATCATATTGGCAATTCTCGAGGAAGATGCTTTCGCATTTGATATAGATAATTTAGGCAAAATCGTTAGAGTTGTCGCAAACTTAAAAGGTGGTGGAGTCACAAAAATTGAAAATGAAAATCCTGACAAGAGTTCACATTCAGGTATAGCACTAACTGCGCACACCGAAGCTCCTTATCATACAGTGACTAAAGTTGTTAATAATCACTCACCAGCTCCCTCTTCTTTAATTTTAACAGCAAGATGGAATCCCCTGAACGAACCTACTAGTTTAATTCCAATCTCAAGAATATTAAGTCAATTAACTCTTGAAGAGACAATGGCTTTAACAACAGAAAGTTTTAACTTTACTAGAAGTGAAACTTTTAATGAGGGCCAAGGATCTGGTGGAGAAAACGTTTCTATTTTAGAAGTAGATAAGCATGGTTATATAGCCATGAAATATAATTCCTATAGATTCACTCCAAACGAAAATGCTTCTTTAAAAATTAAAAATGCTTTTTATAAATTTGAATCAATTGTTCGACAAGCTCATATTGTTGATTCAATTAATTTAAATCCTAATACAGTTTTAATTATTAATAATAGTTTATGCTTACATTGCCGAGATATTATTAAAGATAACCGTAGAACATTAGTTCGATTACTTGGTTATAGAAAAAACCTTGATTATATTGTGCTGCAAAAAAATCCACTTATTGTGAAAGGCTAATAAATTGAATTTTGAACTCCTCCTTATCTTAGGCTTAGTAGCTATGGTAGCTGGATTTATTGACGCTATTGCAGGTGGAGGAGGTTTAATCACTCTACCTGCATTGCTTTTATCAGGTGTCCCTCCCGTATCTGCAATAGCAACCAATAAATTACAAGCAGCCTCTGCAACACTTTCAGCAACTATTAGTTTTGCAAGAAAAGGGCTCATCGAATGGCGTAAAGCAATCCCTATCGCTTGTATGTCTTTTTTAGGGGGAACATTAGGGGCTCTTTCAGTTACCCTCATGCCTAAAAATGTTCTTTTAACTATCGTACCAATACTTTTAATTTTGGTTGCTTTATATTTTATTTTTTCACCAAAGCTCAGTGATGTAGATAAAAAACCTCTTATTCCTTATTTTTTATTTGCACTTCTAGTGGCGCCGTTACTAGGGTTCTATGATGGCGTTTTTGGTCCCGGGGTTGGTTCATTTTTCATCGTTGCATTTGTACTGTTATTAGGATTTAAGTTAGTAAGCGCTTTATCTTATACCAAGTTAGCAAATGTGGCTTGTAACCTAGGTTCGTTATCTATATTTATCATTAAAGGATACGTCATTTTTCCAATAGCTTTTGTGATGGCTGGTGGAGCTTTTATTGGTGCCTCGATAGGCGCAAAATTTGCAGTAAGATTTGGCTCAAGAGTGATCAAGCCCTTACTCATAATCATCAGCTTATGTATGGCTTTAAAGTTACTTTTAGACCCTAAAAACCCAATTTTTATATATTTAAGCCATTTCTTTTAAGTTGTTCCTTCAATATTTGCAGATCAATAGTATGTTTCCTTGAGGTTCTTAAATCTGGTAAGAACCTCTTACTACAGGACACAACAAATAATTTCACACTGCTACATTTAGAAAAACTTGATTTCTTTTTATTTTTTTAATAATAAAGTTTAATAATTGAACTATAAAATAGAACTAAATATGGAAAAAAAAGATGATGCTACAATCATTGTAGAAGAAAAATCAGATCAACAAAAATACGAAGTACTAAAAGAAAAGCTGAGATATAAACAGGCACTTAGAGCCAACACACAAAAAATTGATCACAAAAATGTTCGCTTAAATATTCAAGCCGATGCTTTACCTAGTAAGACTTTTTTTATAATGAATGCACTTGCTGCGATCATAGCTGGATATGGTCTTCTTGCAGATTCATCCGCTGTAGTCATTGGTGCAATGTTGGTAGCAATGATGCTTGGCCCTATTTCAGGAATAGCTCTTTCATTTATTGATAATAGATGGATTTTATTTAGAACGTCATTCATCACCCTTATCTTGGGCTTAGTAATGATTTATTCGATTGGTATTATTCTGGGACTCATTAATATAAATATACCAATCACTGGTGAAATTTTAGCTCGAACACAACCTACAATAATGGATCTTATGATTGCACTCGCTGGTGGAGCAGCAGGTGCTTTCGCCGCTATATCACCTCGACTCTCTGTTGCTGTTGTAGGTGTGGCTGTAGCGACTGCTTTAGTTCCACCATTAGTTGCAAGTGGTATCTTAATTGCTCATTTAGAATGGAGAAGTGCTGCAAATGCTTTGATTTTAGCTATAACGAATATTATAGCGATTCAAGTCAGTTCCTCATTAGTTCTTTGGATTGCAGGTTTTAGACGAGGTTCTGATACTGAAGTAAAAAGTAATGTCTTTGAATTTATAAAAAGAAATATCATTAGTTTATTGTTTTTAGTGGGTTTAGCGATTTACTTAACTCTAAATTTTATACACATGCTAAATAAACAAATTTATGAGAACGAAGTAAAATCAGATGTTAATCAATATTTTAATATTAACAATAATATTGTCGATACAATCCAATTCGATAAACGAGATGCTTTTACGCTCGTTCGTATTGTAGTGCGTGGAGACACCACTCCAACAGCATTAGATATTCAAAAGCTTAATCAACTATTACCAAAAGATTCAAATGAGAAATCCACTATTGCTCAAATTAGATTTATTCCAGTAGAGATAATTGAAGCACCAAACAGTCCAAGTAATACAGTGATTCAGCATAAAGAAGCAGAACGTTTAGTTAAATAAATATTAAAAAAAGCTAAGCCCCGATTAGCGGGGCTTAGCTTTTATAAAGTAGTTCTAATTAAAAAATTACTTATTTGATGTCTGCAAATTCAGAAACAGGTTTGTTCACTTCAACTTTTGTGCCACCGAATTTTTCACTTACGAATTTTTGCACTTTCGGTAAGTGGTAAAGTTCACCAAGTTTCGTATAGATCGGGTCATTTTTGTTTGCTTCAGCTACGCCCAATAAATTGACATAAAGCTTAGTAGACTGGTCAACAGGCTCACGGAAGATAGCGTCTTTCATTACATTAAGACCACCCTCAAGTGCCAATGTATTACCAAGTACAATTGCATCTACATCGTTTTTAACACGAACTGCTGTAGTCATTTGAATTGGTTTTAATTGTAAATTTTTAGGGTTTTCAGCAATGTCGTTCGTAGTCCCTTTTATAGGATCAAAGTTTGGTTTAAGTTTAATCAGTTTAGCAGATTGTAATAATGTTAATGCACGAGCTTCGTTAGCAGTGTCGTTTGGAATTGCAATCGTCGCGCCTTGTGGGAACTCTTCAACAGTTTTAATTTTATCTGCATAAATACCCATTGGTTCCAAGTAAGTTGTCGCAATAGCTGCAACTTTCGCTGTATTTGAAGCATTGTAAGCTGCCAAATAGTTAAATGACTGGAACGCATTTACATCTTGCTCACCATTTGCGACAGATGTATTGAGCACAACATAGTCAGTCAAATTGGTAACTTGAAGTTTAATACCCGCTTCTTTAGTCTCAGGAAGCGTTGCAACATATTTCCATACATCCGTATCTGAACCTGTTGAAACCAGTTTAATTGTTCGAACAGACTCAGTTTTGTCTTTGGTCGTTGCAGTATTTTCAGTTTGTGCAGGTTGTTTATTACATGCAGTCAGTGTTAGTACAGATGCGCTGAACAATACACTAAATAATTTTTTCATAGGTACATCCTAAAATAGGAAACGCCTACCCTACAAAAGAGTGAGACATTTCCAACCATTGGGTCGAAATGCAATATTTGGCCGGAAATAATTTCCAGATATAGGGTTTAGAAGCCTGAATTCAGCACTATTCATTCCTTGAACTTGCTCGCTAAACAATAGAATTATGTTTTGAAACAGCCTCTAAATATGGGATCATCATATATCAACAAGTGAATATTCTACAAATAACTTGTTCAATTCTGATATATAGTCATGCTCACAGCAACATATTGAAAACATAAACATTTTTTCAAATATCACATACATATTTGATTTATATGAAATTTCCAGGATTTGTTATCACCTTTTTAGCTAAATACGGGTGAAATTTATATTTTTTGCATATAAAAGCCTTTCCTTCTACAGGTCTTTCGAATTTGAGGAAGCGATGAAAGTCACATTAAAAACATAAGCTATTTATGTAAATTATTTTTTATTATTTAAGTTTTTACTAACAATAAATTTTATCAAGATAACTTGTATTAATTCTAAGTAAAGTGAATAACAGGAAATGAATGATGCAGAAAAATTTCAGTTCAAATTAGAATTACTACTAAATTTACAATCACAATAAGTCACCAATGCCTTTAAACCCATTATTTATACTTCTCGTGATAAGCTTTCTGTCTCGAATAATTCAACAGAAAAGTGCTAATAAATTGTTGCTCGCTTTTCATTCTATTTATTTCAATTCATAAAAAATATATAATAATCTCAATAGCTTTCTAATTATCTATTACCTTCATTCATGATCATATATTTTCAATAAAGAGAATAAAATGCAAGACCAAGCTTTAACCTCACTTCCTCAAGATTTAAATGAGGATCAAAATATTACAACTCCACCAATTTCACACTCAGGAATTTATCATTTTAAGTTTCATGGTAATGCCTCAGAATATTTTGGAATCTGGATCGTTAATATTCTTTTGACTATTATTACTTTAAGCTTATATGCGCCTTGGGCTAAAGTTCGTCGCTTACGCTATTTCTATGGTAATACAGAATTTTTTGAACGCCGCTTTGATTTTACTGGTATTCCAACCAAGATTTTGATTGGACGTTTAATTGCATTAGGAATTTACGTAGTATTTGCAATTTCATCACAGTATTCAATGATTGCGACTGTGGTTGGACTAGTTGCATTATATACAGCAGTCCCTTGGCTAATTCGCGCTACTTTGCGTTTTACTGCAAGAAATAGTAAGTTCGGCAACGCACGTTTTTATTTTGGTGGAACCATAAAAGAATCTTATAAAGTCTTTCTTTTGAGTATATTGGTATATATTTTCACATTAGGAATTTTTACACCTGTAGCTATTTGGCTATATAAAAAATATTATCTAAACAACTTATATGCTGGACAATTAAATTTTAAATTAAACGCGAAATGGTCTGCATATATGGCTGCAGTTTATATACCAGTTTTTATTGCAATTGGTATAATTGCTATTTTTTCAATTATTTACTTTGCTATGGCAGGAACAATTGCTGGGTTCTCACCGAGAGTTGCAGTCTTCGGAATAGTTATGGTATATGCATTTCTTGGATTATTTATTTATCCATTAATTGCTGCACGTATTTTTATTACGACATGGAACAATACGACAGTTGGAAACAGTCAATTTAAAACAGACTGTAATCAATGGCGTTTTGCATGGATTGTAGCTTCAAACTGGATAGTAAAAATCTTAACCATAGGTTTAATGTCTGCTTGGGCTGCGGTTCGTATTCACAAATATCAGATTGAATCGATGAGTTTAATTTTATTAGATGATCCAGATCAAATGATGAATCTAGCTCAGCAAGAACAAAGTGCTTTAGATGAAGAAATCAGTGATATTTTTGATATTGACATCTCTTTATAATAATCTGAGTTTACTTATTTATGTCCCAAGCAGTAGATATCATTTTCTATGATGGCATAGTGTCTAAACCTCACCATGCTCAGATTTCAGCTCAATCTAAATCTGAAGTTCTCATTCGGTATGGTGAGCAATTAGAACAACAACGTCATTATCAATATACTGATATGAAATTGATTGGTGCATTGGGACAGTTACATCCAGTGATTGAATTATCTGATGATGCACGGATTGAATTTCATAGTGCATTACCTGAATGGTTTAATTACACAACTAAAAAGGTTCAACATTCGATCTGGAAACTTGAACGCTCTCCGAGTCTTATTCTTTTTAGTGTAATTTTTGTGATTACTTTCGCGATCAGTCTAGTGAAATGGGGTGTTCCAGCCACATCCCATTATCTTGCTTTTCAATTACCTGAGAATACTTTAAAGAAATTAGGCGATGAAGCCGAGAATTATGTATTAAATAATTGGACTGCCCCCAGCCAATTAGCACAAACTCAAAAAGACCAAATTACTAAGCAATATTTGAATACTGTTGCTGAAAACAGACCAGCCAAATTAGTCTTCCGTAAAGGCGATCATTTAGGGGCAAATGCTGTAGCGCTACCCAATAATACAATTATCGTCACAGATGAACTGATCAAAATGGCACATACTAATCAGGAAATCTTAGGCGTATTAGCCCATGAACAAGGGCATTTAGTTTATCGCCATAGTTTGCAACAAGGGTTAACTAGTTTAGGCCTAAGTATATTATACATTGCAATGACAGGAGATAATTCAGACTTATTTACGTCATTACCTGCCGCTATGATTGGTGCAAATTACTCACGTAAATTTGAGTCCGAAGCCGATCTATATGCTTTACAGCTGATGGATAGAAAGCATATCGAAGTCTCACACTTTGCAAATTTCTTACAACGTTTAAGCGATACAACAGAAGAAGGTATCGATAAAAAAAATCAGTCCAACCCACCAACTTCTCAAGAAGAATCTTCAGCTAATAAATTATCTACAGCTGTTCTTGATACTTTATCCTCTCATCCTGCAACTGAAGAGCGTATTCGAATGGTTCATGATTTTGAGAAAAAACAAAGGCTAAATATTAAATAGTAGAAAATGAGGATTCATTCCCAAGACACTATGAAATATAAAATTAAACTGAAATCTAATTCTGCCCCACTCAATCCAAATTTTTATATAGGTTTCTAAGCATTAAAAAATTCACATAAAAAAAGCCCCTGCTTTTAACAGAGGCTTTTCGAATTTGGTGAAGCAGTGAAATACTAATTCAAACTAAGTATTGATGACATTGCTTTGTGCAATTCATCTTCTGCATTTTCAATTTGATTGCTTGTCCAAGCAATATAGCCATCTGGTCTAATCAGCATGCATTCATTTTCATCATTAGTCCAACACCGTGAAAGCTCTCCATAAGAGTCTTCAACATCTCTTTTTGGCCCTACCTGTATAACTTTAATATCCAAGTTAAGCTGTCTATTAATGTTATCTACAGCAAGCTTCCATTTATCACCTTGCAACCAACAGAAAAGCGTAAATTTTCCATTGCCAATTAAATCCAAAGTTGAGATTTTTCTATGATTTTTGACTAACCATGTATGAGGGATTTTATGGCCAGCATTAAATGAGGGATAATAATAAAGATCTTCATCTCTATAAGAATCTAATTCATTTTCAATATTATGTTTTGCTCCAATAATTGCAGATGAATGATATCGCACATTAGTTTCTACACCTAAAGCAGCAAACTCATAAGCTTTATATTCAATTACAGACCTTAAATCACGGCGTTTAACAGCACCTTTTTCATGACTCTCACTTAAAGCATTAATGCTTTTTTGCATTGTTTCTATACTGTACTTTCCATCTAACTCTAAAGCAGAAAATATAGTAGAGAACTCTCTAACACTTTGATTTGCACGCTTAACAATTCGTTCACCAACAGATGCTCTTTCATCATTAAAACTGTCTAATAAACCACTACCCGCTTTGCCATTTAATACAAATGCTAATTTCCAACATAAGTTATAAGCATCTTGTATAGATGAGTTTGAACCGAGTCCATTAGAAGGTGGATGGCGATGGACAGCATCACCAATACAGAAAACTCGACCTTTCGAATATTGCTCCGCATACATTTCATTGACTGTCCATAACGACTTACTACTTATATTTATTTCAATGTCGTTATCGCCAATAAGCTGTTTGCAAATCGCAATCGCCTCATTATCGGTAAGAAATGGCTCTTCCTTTTCAATGTCGTAACCCCAAACAATCTGCCATTCATTCCAAGGTCTGACCATTCGCAGTAAGCCTAACCCAATCCCTCCAATGTTTGCTCCGGGTTGTATAATCCACCAGAGGTATCCAGGTCGATGCGAAACATATTTTGTTAAATCGGCTTTAAAAATAATGCTGATACTGCCACTTTTCCCCATTTTACCAGCCATAGGTAAATCTAAATCTTTTACGACTTGGCTGCTTGCACCATCAGCTCCGATTAAATACTTACATCTGATTAAGTATGTTTGTTTAGTTAATCTATCTAAAACAGTGACTGTTACACCATCTTTATCTTGCACATGAAATAGGTATTCCGTATCAAATCTTGGATGGCTACCTCGTGATGCAGCATTTGAAAGCAAAATAGGTTCAAATAGGTGTTGAGGAAGATCGCACTGTTCACAAGGGCTCGCTTTAGCATACTCAGACATTCTTTCTGGATGATTCATTCCATAAGGAAAACGTCCAATTTCATCACCTGTTAAAGATGTGCAATAAACCACATCTCCCATAACTTCTTTTGGTGCAGCTTTTGCGATTACTTCATCTGAGATGCCTAAATCTCGGACAACTTCCATTGTTCTTTGACTGATATAATGGGCACGCGGACTGTTTGCTAGCCATCTATATTTAGTTATTATGATATTTCTAATTCCATAAGTACTTAACATAAGTGCAGCCGAAGAACCAGCTGGACCACTCCCAACAATTAAAACATCAGTTTCTAACATTTTTATCCTATTACTTACATATTTTTAGCATCTAAATAGTTATTGCATATATTTAAAGCAAATAACTATATTAAAGATAACATTGCTTCAAAAACTCTTTAAGACCAATTGGAGATAAAGGCTTCTCTATATTGATTTTCAAATAGATCTATAAAATAGATAAAATAAATTTCCATATATTTATAGATCTATTATTTCCACAAATATAACATTTGAGGTTTATTGGTTACATTGGCAAATCCCTACACAATATATCTTTTAGATACATCTAACTCTCCGATTAAATTTATATTTTTTAAGCAGATTTTTTTATTTATTAAAATTATTTTAGCCATACCTTTAAAAATAAAATTACAAAACAATCATTATTTCAATTATATTTTATAAAAAATATTTTGATACCACCAATAGAAATATAAGCCACAAGAAAGAAAACAATATTGTTGATTATAGATAGATATTTTTTAATACTATTTCCAATCAAAAAATTTCCAAAGGTATAAGCTAAAAATAATAAATCTATTGAAAATTAAAATTATTTTTTACACATAACTTTGGTACTTATGAATTAAATTAGCAAAGTAAAAAACAACTATTTTATTTTAAAAAGACCTATCAATTATACAGTATAAAATAAAGCCCCTTAAACTTTCTAGATTAAGAGGCTTTTGAAATTGATTTAAATAAGAAATACTTTTAATTTATAGGAACTAATTCAAAATCTGGAACAATACTGCAAAAAGTAGAATATTTGCGATCACTATGGCCCAACCACCATATAGCATGTATTTAAGTTGACTTGAACGTGCTAAGCCCATTTGACCAAACATATCAGAAGATGGAAAAGGGCCAAACCAGTCTACTTGGGAACTTGATAATAGAACTGCTGTAACCGCAACAGGTGGAACGCCATTTGCCAGTAAAATTGGTCCAAAAATTTTATTGGTAAAGGTCATTTGTGCAACAGCTGCCCCTGGAATATGCCCCACAATATTAAATAAGAAAATACCAAAACAGAGCATCGCAGGACTTAAGTCAACCAAATACGGTGTCGCATTATCTAACAGTGTTTGATAAGCATTGAGTTTTTCAACAAGAACTAAAATAGGATTGTATAACCAGTAAAGAATAAACATCCAGACTAATTTACCGCATCCCTCGTAGAGTGCTTCCAAAATCTGCTTAGGGCTAAAACCTGCAACTAACCCAGTCAAAGTGGCAACAGTAAGCATCACAATAATTGCAAAACTAAAACCTGCTTTAAAAATAATTCCAAGAATTGCCATCACGATAATTGTGCCAATGAATACAATCGCCGCACGTTTACTTCTTTTCAATTCGGAGGCACTTTCTATTTTTTCAGAAGGTTCTAAGAAGTTTTCATTATAGGTATATTTTCCAAAAGTCCACTTTTGTATATAGCCAGACATGAACCAACCTGTAAGAAGTGTGACAACACTCATAGGAATGGCACAAGCACTTAAGTATTGCGGGTAGGTCAAGCCACCCAACTCTAAAATAGTTACTGTACTTGGTGTAAAAGGTCCTATAAAAAGACCGACCGAACCGGCTGTCATCAACAGTAATGCAACGGTGGGTGGCGTTAAACCAACAGCTGCTGCAATGGGAATAATGACAGCAACAATAATGGCATTACCACCTGCCATAGTCCCCAATGAACCACAAATAACAACTGATGAAATCATGATGCCAAGTTTTACGCGAGGAATACTTGAAAGCCCAACTTTATTGACAATAAATTTGACCAACTCTTTCGCTGCACCTGTTCGGTTGGCGACTTCACCAACCCCTGCACCCAACATAATAATAAGACCGACAGTCGCAATAAATGAGCCTGTAGACTTTGCAAGTATTCCACCCAATTCAAATACACTGGTGGATGTCATTATCACACTGATAATAATCGCAATAATCACCGCAAGCACAATATCTAGACCGATAACAGTTAAGAGTGCTAAGGCAAAAATAGGCAATAACCCAATTAAACCGACCTCCTCTATGGGTAAGCCTTTTGCATAAAATGCTAAAACAAAGCTAAGAATAATAATTGCAATAAGGGCAATATTTTTAGGTGTCCTGATATTAGGTATTGTTATAGAAGATTGCTCAACTGACATATGTATCACTCCTTGATCATTGGCATTGAATTTCACACCAATTTACAAGGGTTTATTGACATTAAATAATGAATTCTAATAGATTACCTATAACTATTAGTTATGTGCTCATTTATGAATCTTCGACACCTAGAAATATTCTATTTAGTCATGCTTTTTGGTTCACTCACAGAGGCAGCATCATCGTTATGTATTTCACAGCCTGCGGCAAGTAAATTACTCAAACATGCGGAACAACGACTCGGTTTTTCTCTATTTAAGCGAGTCAAAGGTAAATTACAGCCAACAAAAGAGGCCTATATCTTATATGATGAAATTAAGCCAATTTATGAAAAAATAAATGAATTAAATAAATTAACGGATAACTTAGCAAGAAGTACCCAAGGTCAAATCACACTCGGGTGTTTGCCAAGTTTAGGTTTAAGTCTCATCCCCAAGTTAACTGCAAAATTTCTAAAAAAATATCCTGATGTTTTTGTCAATATTGGTACAGATCATACTCAAGCATTAGAGCAGAAATTATTAAGACGTGAAATTGATATTGCGGTGACATTCCAGCCTCATACTCAACATGGAATTATTGCTACGCCTGTTCTTGATATTCCTTTGGTTTACATCGACTCTCAGCCTATTGATGCAAAGCAAGATATTCACTCAATTGATGAAAATAGATGGATTCAACCCTACTCAGACTCCCTCATGCAAGTTGTAAAAAAGTACAGAACATTTAATAAAAGTATTGTGAATGTACAAACCTATTATATGGCGAGTGAACTTGTGCGCGAAGGTTTGGGATGTAGCATTACCGATATTTATACTGCTGCACACTCCTTACCAAATCATATGATTCACGAAATAAAACCAAGTTTATCTACCACAATTTATATTTTAGAAAATGCCAATGTGAGCACGACCAAAGCGACTGAAGATTTTATTGAATTAATTAAAAGAGAAGTGGCTTTCATGACACCATCGATTAACCAAAAGTTATGAGTAGTATCTAAAAACTCATTTGTTTAACGTTTTATCTTCTTCTTTAATGCAAATGTGTGTTGCAGATATATCATGGAAGAATGAAAAAACATGTCGTTGTCATTGGTGGTGGAGTCATTGGTTTAAGTACAGCCTATGCACTTATTCAAGCAGGCCATAAAGTTACAATAGTGGAAGAAAAAGACCAGATTGGCTGCCAAACAAGTTTTGCAAATGGTGGTCAACTCAGTTATCGCTATGTTGCACCTTTAGCGGATGCAGGCGTTCCATTTCAGGCACTGCAATGGTTAGGAAAAGCCCACTCGCCTTTAAACTTTAAATTGAACTTTTCACCTCTTCAATGGTCTTGGTTATTCCAATTCCTCATGGCATGTAATCGCAAAGATAACATTGTGAATGGAAATCATATTTTACGGTTGTCCCTATATAGTCAAAGTATTATGTCTAAATGGCGTGATGAAATTGATAATTTTGACTGGGTAAAATCGGGAAAAATGATTATTCATCGCAATGAAAAAGCATTTAAAAAAGCAGCATTAGCGATAGATCCAACTGTACAAAAAGTGCTGTCACCAGAAGAAACCGTTCAACTTGAACCCGCATTAAGAGGTATTGAATCTACATTAGTGGGTTCAATTTATACACCTGATGATGAAACAGCAGATTGCTACAAATTTTGTTTAGCACTGTATAAAGCACTAAAAGAGAGTAAAAACTTCAGATGTTTATATGCACATGAAGTGACAGATTTTTTTGCGGAAAATAATCAAATTACTGCAATTGAAACAAATCAAGGGCGTATAGAAGCAGATGAATTTGTCGTTGCTGCGGGCAATGGTAGTACTGCAATTTTTAAAATGGTGGGTATTTCAGTCCTAGTTTATCCATTAAAAGGATATAGCCTGACTTTACCATTCCCAGAAAAAGCCAATATTGTACCCAATATGAGCGTAACCGATTATGCGAATAAAATTGTATATGCAAAATTAGGGAATCAGCTTCGTATTGCCGCAATGGTCGATATTGGCTATCAAGATACCTACATTAGAAAAGAGCGTATAAATGCATTGAAAGATACGGTACGGAAAACATTTCCTGATTTATTGGGGGTAAATACAGCACAAGAATGGAGCGGTTTACGTCCATCTACCCCTACAGGTTTACCCATTCTGGGTCGTACGAAATATTTAAATTTATGGGCAAATATTGGCCAAGGTAGTTTAGGTTTCACATTGGCCGCTGGTTGTGCCATGGTCATTAGTCAATTAATTAGCCAAGCAACCTCACCAATTACATTAGATGGTTTATCTCTGGAGAAATAAAATGAGTCATGATATTCAACGTATTGATACAAATGCACGTTTATCAGGTTGTGTCCTTCATAACGGTTTAGTATATGTTTCGGGTCAAGTTCCAACAACTTTAGATGCTGACGCTAAGCAGCAAACTTTAGAAGTTCTGGCAAAAATTGATGCTTTACTGCAACAAGCTGGTAGTGATAAAAGCCGTATTTTAACTGCACAAATTTGGATTAAAAATATTGCCGAAGATTTTGCAGTGTTCAATGAATGTTGGGAAGCATGGTTACCAGATGGAGCAGCACCAGCACGTGCGGCTATTCAAGCAGATTTGGCACGCCCGCAAGTATTAGTAGAAGTGATGGTTACGGCGAGTATTAAGTAAGATTTGCCTTAAATAAAGCCAGTGAATTTACTGGTTTCATTAATTTCATGTTCAAATATAATCAGTCGTCAACTTGATGTTGCATATATTTATAGTTAACGCTGATCACCTTATCCTTACTAAATACTTTACGAATTGATTTTAATCTGACCAGTTAGTTAGGTTGAGACAAAATAAATTTTCAAAAGATATTTTTAAAATAAAAAAAAACATTCCAAAAAACTTGAAATGGCTCTAGTGAAAAACACTGAGCCTGAAATAGTAAAAAATTAGAGCCTAACAATATCTACTGTAATAATTTGATGAGAAAATATAATATATTCAAATACTTTTTTAGATGAAATTTACTAAAAATTAAATTATATTAATTAACAAAATGTATTTCCTTTACTTCTTCATTTAAAATTTTTAATGCAGTTAGACAAACATCTAAATATTGCTCATCTTTAATATTTCTATGGTAAGAGTCATAAATTCTTATGAGCACACCATTCCATTTAAATTTCCCTACATAAGGTTTTGGTTGACAGGATGTATTATTATAAATTTTTCGCCCCCAATAATCTGTCGTACGATTATAATATTGAGGTGAATACATAAATACATTAAATGCATAATCCCTATAAAAATCATTTTTCCAGTCTTTTGCCAATAATTTATTAACATCTGTAGGCCATCTGATTTTAAATCCACTATCTCCTTGATACTCTCTTGGTATTAACCAAAACCGACCACTACGCTTTATTAAAAAATATTTACGAGAGTCAAATTTTGGTAGTCGTGCGAAGTCTTCTTGTGTATAAGAGTCAAACTCTTCAGCTAGCCTAATCCTTTCCCGTTCCATATTTGAATGAATAAGAGCATCTTGATCTTTCTCTGTTAAAGGAACACACTTATATACAACCCAAGCTATAAAAAATACTAAAAGCAAAGTCCATATAAAACCTTTAGATGGTGTGTAGTTTTTTATTTTCATTTTTCCACCTTTAATAAACTAAGAATTAATGCACCTAGATTTTGATGTGGGGTATTTTGAGGGATAAAAGCATAGATAAAAAAAGCCCCTGCTATTAACAGGGGCTTTTCGAATTTGGCGGAAGCGGTGTCCGTCTAACACTTGTCTCATGCCGTCCAACCCAATATTATAAAAATATATTTTTCAATAACTTAATAAAATAACAATCTAACCACGTCTTGTCTAATCTATCCATTTCCAGTATTTTAAGTGGGGTAAGTTGTGGGGTAAATGAAAGATCATGCCAAAGAAAGCTAAAGAACTATCTGCTCTCAGTGTAGCAAAAATCAAAGAGACTGGTCGCCATTCTGTAGGGGGTGTTGATGGCCTTTGCTTAAATGTCGAAGGCAATTCACGTGTCTGGATTTTGCGTGCAGTAGTTGGTAAACGTCTTGATAAGGATGGTAAGCAAAAACCGCATCGCCGTGATATTGGTCTTGGTCCCTATCCTGAAGTTTCTTTAGCTGAAGCTCGTGCCAAAGCCACTGAACTAAGATTACAAATACGAAGTGGTATTGATCCAATTGCTCATAAACAGGAACAACTCGAAAAGCTCCGCATCCAACAGTTAAAGAATAAAACTTTTCGTGAATGTGCCAAAGTTGTGATTGCCAATAAAACTCGTGAACTTAAAAATGAAAAACATATTGGGCAATGGTCATCAACCTTGGAAACCTACATTAACCCAACGCTGGGTGATCTCACTATTAGCAGCATTACCAAAGTTGATATTGCTGAAGTACTTAAGCCTATCTGGATTGAGAAAAATGAAACCGCTAAACGTATCCGTGGTCGTCTAGAAACCATTTTTGATTATGCCAAGGCTATGGGATATTTTGAAGGTGATAACCCTGCTGAATGGAAAGGCAATCTTGAACCAATCTTAGGAAATTTAAAGCAGGATTCACGCCCTCACCCTTCATTGCCTTATGAACAGGTTAACAACTTTATTCAGCACTTGAGGCAAAAAAAAGGAATTTCCCCTAAAGCTCTGGAATTTACGATTTTAACGGCTTGTCGGTCTGGCGAGGTTTTTGGGGCTACGTGGCAGGAAATCGATTTTAAAAATAAGGTCTGGATCATTCCTAAAGAACGGATGAAAGCAGACAAAGAACACCGTGTTCCGTTGTCTCAAGAGGCAATCGCTTTGCTTGAATCAATTCAACAATATACCCGACCACAAGACTTTATCTTTCCTGCCCCTCGTGGTGGCATGCTTTCTGACATGTCATTAACCACATTAATTAAACGTATGCATGAACAAAAACTTAAAGAAAATGGCTTAGGCTATATTGATCCTAAGCAAAATCGAGTGATCACGACACATGGTTTCCGTTCAACTTTCCGTGATTGGTCAGCAGATAAAACAGATTATTCTCGTGAGGTATGTGAGCATGTCTTAGCACATAAGCTACCTGACGAAGTTGAAGCTGCATATTTACGTGGAGCTTATCTCGAAAAACGTAAAGCATTAATGGCGGACTGGGCTGAATTTTGCTATGAAAAAACTATCTAATGATGAATACAGCATAAATATTTTTATATAACACGAACCTTGTTTAAGCGACTGATTCCATAATTTGAATTGTTGGTTTATTTCGATGGGTTAATTGATATGCACTTAACGATGAGTAAATCCCACTTAAATCATGGGCCTATCTCGCTGTGGTTCTTGATTTATATGCACGCAGGGTGATTGGTTGGTCTATGTCAGCACAAGTAAATCAGCATTAAGGCATTAGATGAAGCATGACATCGCAGAGGCAAACCCATTGGAGTTATATTTCACTCCCTTACGAAGCAATGCTTCTCAGGCAGCCAATATAAAAGCCATCTGGTTCTGCAGATATTGGGGCGTTACGCCACGCAACAAAGCATGAGTCGTAAAAGCAACTGTTGGGATAATGCTGTTGCTGAATCCTTTTTTAGCAGCTTAAAGAAGGAAAGAGTTAAGAAAAGGATTTATAAAACACGAGAAATGGCTCGTGCGGATGTGTTTGATTATATCGAGATGTTTTACAATCGGGTCAGAAGGCATTCCGCAAACGGCTGGTTAAGCCCAGAAGCCTTTGAACAGAAATATTTTAAGAATTTAGAGGGATTTGTTGTCCACGATACTGTCTAGGATCAATGGACATAATCTGACGTCAGTAAATTTCGATGTTTTCATGCAGAATCTCCTGCTTGTATCTTAAGAGAAAATTCTACTTTTAGATCCTTTTATTTTTTGGGAGATTACCATCTAAATCATTTCGATCAATTCTTTGCTAAGTTCTCTACTCGGCTGCAGCATATCATCTGCCAGAGCCCGCTTACTTGATAAAAGTTCATCCAACTTGACTTCAAAAGTTTTTAATTCCTCCCCATCAGGTGCAGAGATCGTTGGGTAATACACATAAACTTCTTTCTGCTGTCCGATACGATAAGCGCGGTCAGTTGCTTGATCTTCTTTAGCAGGATTCCAGCTACGTGTATAATGAATAACATGATTAGCTTTTTGAATATTGACGCCAAAACCTACAGCAGTGGTTGATAAAATAATCACATTAAAACCACTAGTGGCTTGGAATCTATCAATAAAGTTTTGCCGGGTTAAACCTTTTTTACTGCTTGTATTTGAATCCCCATTAACGGTTGTAACATTTAAGCCGAACCGTTCTAGAAGAATCCGTTTCAGGAATACTTGAATATCTCTAAATTCAGTAAAAATAATAACCTTTTCATTCTTTGCCTTAATTACTTCTAAGGTTTTGATCAGCCAATCTACCTTAGGGGATTCATGAATTGAAGCATTCGGTTGCAATTGTAAAGGATGTGCACAAATCATGCGCATACTGTGCAACGCACCTAACATTGCCCCCTGGTTACCCTCAGCTGATAATTTTCTAAAATGATTGGCTGTATCAATATACAATTGTCTTTGCAATGTTGAAATTGGAATATTTTTACAATGTTGGACTTCGTGTTTTTCAGGTAAATCAGCGACCTCTTTTTTCATCCGTCTTAAAACTTGGGGGGCTATCAATTTACGGAGTTGCTCTAAGATTTGCTTATCTACATCTTCCGACATTTCAATTGGACGTCGATATATTTTATTAAACTCACTTAAAGAACCGAGTAAATTTTCTTGTATAAAATCAAATAAGCACCATAAGTCAGTGAGTGAATTTTCCACTGGAGTACCAGTACATGCTATTTTAAAGTCTGCCTTTTGAGCTTTAGCCGCTTTTGTCACCATAGCCGTAGGTACTTTAATTTTTTGTGCTTCATCGCAAACCATAATCCCCCAATCAACTCGCGCTAAAGAAAACTCTAGATCACGCATCGTTTCATAGGTTGTGAGGACAATATCCGCATCACCTAGCCACTCTTCTTCAAGCAAATGCGTAATACCGTGATCGTCTCTCAATTGAGCAGAAATTAAATGCTTGGGAATTTTTCGATCTTTTAAATTCTCACCATATAGACTTAGGATCTTAGCAAATTTAGCACTGAAGAACCGATTTGCTTCTGCCTCCCAGTTTTCTAACAATGAAACTGGAGCAACCACTAAAACTGGTTTTTTATCTTTCGCATTTTCTAAATATTCACCAATAAAGCACAACAATTGCAGGGTCTTCCCCAATCCCATATCGTCTGCTAAAAGGCAGCCACTTACCTGTTTTGGTGCATATTGATGTAGATTCTGCAACCATGCAATCCCATACTCCTGATGTGGTTTTAAACTAAATTCCTGACTTCTGAAACTTGAAGGCAATCTAGCTGGAAGATGGTTCTTCTCATCAAAAACTAATTGATCTGCTCGTTGTTTAGTAAACTCAGCTTTATCAATGTTATTCGCAATGAGTAAGGTATCTTTCTTTTTTTTCTGTAAATTAACCGTAGGTTCTTCTAATGTTTCAATAGACTCTTTTCTATTTGAATCACTCAGACTATTAAATAATTTTTTAGCGTCATCTAATGAGACTTCAGTGTTCGCATTAGGAATTAGAACCTGATCTTTACCTTCTTGCTCAGCCTGTTTGATACGCTGTTCAAGCACCTCTATTGCTTCATTAGACAAGCGATCTTGTAGTTGTTCTTCCAACTCCATGAGATGCTGTGGTAACCACTCTGATTCACCACTGTCTCTTTGAATAAACTCAGAGTTAAGTTTTTGTGCCTCACCAATACCAATGACCCGATCACTGTAATTAGATAGATCTAAAACTTGTTGTGCTTGTAGCTCATCTTCATATTTTTGGATTTCTGTTAGATCACTTTTTAACTCTTGAACCTGATGATCTAAATAACTTGTTTTATCAATTGTATAACCCGCCCACATGAAAATTGGTGATGGCTTTTCATAAGCAGAGATAAAATATTTTGTTTGCTCTAGAGTGGAGAGTTCCAACAGAATCGATTGTTGTTCACGGCCAGAATTTTCGTTGAGAGTTAATTGAGCAGAAACATAATGTCCTAACTCATTATAAAATTTATCTATCTGTAATCTGTAACTAAAGATTTCTGCATCTTGCTTTGATTTTTCAAAACCTTCAGGAGAGATGACCTCTGTGGCATCATCTCCTAATTGCGCGAAGGGGTTATGCAAAAATATTTGAGCGCGCTCACCAGATACACGTCTATTCGGCATCTTTTTAATTTCACTCAGTACATTTTTGACTTGAGGATCAATGACTACATGAGCGACTCCACCATCTGGTAGGCTAATGCTATATTGATCTTGTACCTGATTATAGCGATCAAAAGTTTGCAACCAATTTGACGGTGCCTCATCAAAGTCGGGCTGTACTTCTACAACTGATTCCTGACTAATCAAGTTTTTACGTAGATTCAATTGTAATTTTTCAGGTGCAAGTACCACGGTCTTACGAAGAAACTCATCTAAATTTGCTTGACTTCGATTGGCTAAACTTCGTATTTGAGCCCAATACTTTTGATTGAGCTTATTATCTTTATTTGAAATACGAGCAAATTCTTTAACTTTTTCTACAAGTTTCCAAGTCGTTTCATTCAGTAAATATTCTTGACCATCAACATTCAGTACCGCACCTATTCGTTTAATTAGGCCTTTAGACTTAATCCTATTTTGATCACACCATCCATCTAGAATGATTTTAAAATCAGGATCACTTAATCCTCCCTCACTACGAATCACTGGATGTAAATTCGTTGGACTGGGTAAGTTGAGTAAATTAAGTACGTTACTATGTTCTGGATCTTGCTGAAGCTGAAACAACTCCTCCCATGGCAATATATAGTGATCATCCAAGAGATAGGCGAGATCTTCTTCTTCTAGGCTTTCCCAATAAAAATCAGCGTCATTTTGAGCATTCTGTTGATAAGGATAAATCAATCCTACTTCATCATATTGTAAAGACTTTATACTCGCCACCAAGTTATCTTCAACAAAAGTTTCAGTATTTTTTTTCTTTTTCCAGAATGCTAATCTCATAATTATCTCAATATCGTCTTTTATATAAGGAATTAGAATTATTGGCTTGACTAGAGAAGATACCTAATTCAGCTAGTTTCTCATCAAACTTTCTTTGCCATCCTGATGTGTGGCTTAATTTAAGAATGTGTACCCATGGCTTAAGTGTATCAATATCCACTTTTTTACGCTCTTGGTTATAAGGAATCTTATTTAAGATATAGCATGCATTACCAATATCAGAAAAATCAAATACATAAATATTCTCAATTTTTAACATAAAGGCATTATTTGTTCGTGTCGACCCTGTAAGTAGTTTCAAACGTCCTCTATTTTCCTCCCGAAATTTACGATGTTCCACTTGATTAGATTCAGAAGCTGCTGGACCAAGAAATATCTGAGAAACAGCGATCTTATCAATAAATTTAATCCAATAGTTAAATCTATCAACATCAGCTGTGCGGCTAAATAATCTAAAGAAAGCTTCTAAGTCCGCTCTCACAAACCACTGAATCACCATTTTTTTGGTATCAACATTTACGTTATTCCATCCCGCTGAAGATTCATACTGAGGATTACCCCATTGATCCAATGCTAGATGTTTTAATACCTCATGTACTTTCTCTCTCTGAGAGGTACTAGCATACCGTTCTAGAAGCGCAGCTAAAATATCCGTCGCATATATTTTATTTTTTTCAAGCAATACTAAAAAACGTGGGATAATTTGAAAATACTCATCTTCTTTCATTGTCTTGATCGACTTAATTGCAGATCGAATCAAATCATCCCAAAACCAACTAACCGAAGCTATTCTTAAACTTTCTAATTGATTAGCAACTCTGTTTTCATCATTATCTTGTAAAAATTCACGTACAAATTTTTTTGTAGGTTCTGTGGTTAAAACCTCTGAATTATCTATAAGAGTCGTCATCCATTTTTTAGGCCGAGTTGAAGCTTTAAATATCGAAGATTTATTTTCATCTAGTATTTTTCTTAACTGAATCCAATTACTAGCTAAGTTTTCTAGTTCATGTTGCTCAAAAGCAAAATAACTATACAACAGTGGAAAATAAACAAACTGGAGTTGGTCAATTCCCAATTGGTTGAAATAATCAATTAATCTTACACCTACAGGTGTGAATAAAATTTTTTCTTCATAATTGGGCAGTTTTTTACTGAGAGACCAAGCCAAATTTTTCCTATCTCGTTTAGTCATCCCATCAAACCCGTGCTGTTCAAGTTTTAGAACTGATTTGATAATTTTTTCTTCTAATGGTTGTACATTTTCAAGATCACCAAATTTATGCTCAAGAATGGACAATCTTTTCATTAAACGCTGAGGCTTAACAAATTTGGTCTGTATATGAGTTGAGTCAGAAAATACACTTATTTTTTCGTCAAGACGACGTTTCAGATTCGCAATACTCATCACTATCACCGTGTCAATTGGCATGTTTCAACAGGTGCTGAAACAAAATGAGGTTGCGGTTCAGCGTTCTCTTTTTCTTTTAAACCATAGAATTGCATCCGTAGCTCAACACGACGTGAGGCTTCTTTACTATCCTTAGCTGAATTAAAAGAAACGCCACCGGCCAAAAACAGTTGTTTAACTTGGTTCTTTTGTGCCTCACTCAGACTTAACCCATGACTAAATTTTGGATCAAGTAAACTGCACATGACCCATTCTGAACGACGTAAACTTAAGTTTAAGTTATAGAGATATGAACCATCCGTATCTGTGAACCCTTCAATCACAATTTGTTTAAACCATTTTTTCCCGTTTTCAGTATTGGCAGCATTTAAAACAATCGGCACTAACGTATTTAATGCCTCTACCCCTGCAGCATTTAACCGGTAATCATTGTGGCCAAACCGACCAGCTTCTCCAAAGTTGATACGATTGTCCTTACAATCAACATTAATGATCTTATTTTTCAAAGCTGCATCATTTTGAATACTAGTACAAATATCCAAAATCTCTGAACTGCGTTGATTTTCAGCTTGAGTTGCTTCATTGATTTTTTTCGTTACGACCATTAATGACACAGCCATTACGACTAAAAACAAGGTCATTAATGCTGTCATTAAATCAGCAAATGAAATCCAAAAAGGTTTTTCACCTTCATCTTTAGAACGTGGTTTCTTAGAGTACCTATTACCTAACATTAATCATGTACCCCAAAATTAGTTTTTCTTTTGTTGTACGAGATCTTCCAGATCTTCCACAAAACCATTTAGCCCGTCTATACCGCTTTCAAGACGTTTTACAGCTTGATCAAGCGTATTATCAAAAGCTCCTAAAGAATGATTTAAGCTGGTTTCTACAGAAAAACCAAAACTCTCAAAACTTTTTACCAGCACATCACTAACTTGCTCGAGATAATCCTGCATTTCTTTCTTCACTTGATTCAATGCATTGGTCATGTGATTCATATCTTCAAGCATTTTAGTACTCATACCAGCTTCGGCTTGGGCTTGTTTAATTAAACCGTCTAAAGTACTGATTGCCTGTTTGACACTCTCTTGTGAGTCTTTATAGTCTTTTAATAGAGAGATTAAATTGCTGCTTGCGCTGGTCAAATGCGTAGAGGTGGTACTTACTTCTGCAATCAACTGTGATGTCTTATCAGTCACTGTAATCAAAGAACTGCCCGCAGTATTAAACTGTTCAGAAGCTAAGCGCATTTTTTCAGCACCGTTATTCATACCCGTAATACTATCCGTTGTCACTTGAGATAATTTCTGAATATTTTCTTTATATACTTGGACCGCATTTTGACTGTGTGCAATCAAATCTTTAATTTCAGTTCCTAAATTATCAATTAATGTAGATGATTGTTCGTGCAATTTTTGCTGATTTTCTAGAATTACACGATCTTGTTCCATACGCTGTTTCGTGACATCTGACATTAACTCAGACATCGTTCCGCCTAGATTCCCCATCAACTCCGAGACTTTGCCATTTAACTGCTCAATCGCATGTTGACCTTGTTCTCCAATTTTTGCGGCACCTTGAGATAAATGATCCACCATTAAATTCATTTGATCAGACATCTCATTTTGTTTTTGTTGAATATCTTCAATCATTTTCGACATCTGTATTTCTAATGTTTTCGTCGAAGTTTCACTATTAATTTTCATATCTGTCAGTAATTGAGAGAAACCTAATTGCATTTCCTTCATAGCAGATACTGATTGAGTCATCATCTCATTCATGCCCGTCATTTGACTACCAAACGTAGACTCCAATTTACTCATAAAGGCTGTAAGCACATCAGTCATGAGTTCTTGGACGGCTGAACCTTGGTCACCACTCACTTGTTGTACGCTAGACGCAATTTTATCTAGAGGTGCTTGCAAGGTATCAGTAATCGATTGACCAATCTGAGTCGCCATATCCTGACTTGATTTCGCATAGCTTTCACTTAACTGTGCAGCAAAAGCAATCTGATTCTTTTTATTTTCCTCAACCAAATTCGTCATCATGACTTTTAAGTCATTAACAAGGCTATCTTTTAATTGACGAGCATTGGTTTCGTTTGCTTGAGAGGATTTTAATAATTTAGCTAGATATTCCTCTCCGGTGGAATCAGTTTCAAAAAGCTTATCAATTTCTGTCGTTAAAGTTTCTAACTGTTCATAACACTGACGCAACCACGATTTTTCGCGCCAAGTGATAATCATTGCAGTCCCTATCGCAAGTGCAGAAGCCATGAATGCTTCACTTACCCCACCTAATAACAAGCCTAAACTGTCTTGAACTTTTGCTGGATCGCCTGCGGGATCAAAAGCTAATAATCCAAATAGAAGGCCAGCAAATGTAGCAATAATACCTACACCAGTGATAATACCTGGCAAGTGCTTATAAAACTCAACTCTTAAAGGGGTATCCACAATGACAGCCTGAGAAAAAAATACGTCACTTGATACTGTTGCACGTGAGGAAACTAGTACATCTTCTCCATCTACAGTTTCATAGATGTCATGAAAAGAATTTTTGTAATTCAACCAAGCATGTTTTAAAGGCGTATCATTTTCGAATTTTGCATCTAATGAATGCTTATTTAGACTAGAGTTTTTATCCATTCCTTTTAAGGCATTAATTAGTACTGATAATTGCTCACTAAGGTTTTTAGCAGGTTTGATATATTTAGAATAGAATTTAAACCCAATCCATAATACAAAAATCAGCATTCCCACAGGAATAATAAAATAATTCTGCAGAAATTCAGCAAAAGCTAACATATCAATACACCCCTATACTCAAAAATTTAATTCTAAAATGTTTAAAAATTATCGACTGCTCAACATATCAAAGATCACCCGTGCAAAGATGCTGGCCTTCGCCGGATCAGAAAGTAACTGCATCATCTGTTCCTGATGTGCGGCACTGCTACCAAGAATGGCATCATCCATCGCTTTCGGGAAATCACCCAGCATGGCTTGTTCACGGGTATTGTTGGCGATCTGCTTCATCACAATCTCATTTTCCGCCAGCTTGTCACGTACCGTATAGGCATAGTTCAGCATGTCTTTATCGGTTAGGTTATCAGTGATAAAGACATCATTCAGACGCTCTATAATCTGTGACAGGAACTCTTCTTTCTTGTCACGTGGCTTGGCCGCTCCTAGGTCATTGCCCGGTTCTAGCTTAAAATCTTCGGCATCTTCTTTCAGCTTGATGTCTTGCTGACGGATCTTGGACAAGCGGTAATGGCTCATACTGACATTACTTAAGTCCACCTCATCATCTTTCGTTGAGGTTTCACGCAGCAATGGACGCAGGTTACGCGCATACAGACTAAGTTTTTCCAGTTCTTTGTCATCGTAGTCCACGATCTGCGACATAAACTCGTAAAAACGGGTAAAGCTGCCCAAGTCTTTTTTAAAGATTTCCAGCTTGTCTTTTTCCAGCTTGGCATCTTTAAAGGCATTGTCGGCATTAGCAATCAGCACCGCATCATTGGTTTTCTTGCAGCGTTCCAGCATATCGCGACTGGTGTTATAGGCTTCGATGGCTTGGCTATAGCGTTTCTGCCAGCGTTCAACCGCAGGCTTGCAAATGTTACTGATCGCGGCATTGGATTTGTTCTTGGTAAAGAACGCTTCGACAAACTGTTCAACTTCCGTCCACAGAAAAATCTTGGTAGCTTTCAGCTTTTCAAACAGGTCAAAGATCTGATCCGGATTCGATACATCAGCCAGTTCTGCGGTTTGATAGTAAGGCTGGAAGGCCCCAAGAATGTCTTCAGGATCGTTAAAGAAGTCCAAGACAAAGGTGCCAGATTCCGCTTTACCCGGATAGGTACGGTTCAAGCGTGACAAGGTTTGTACGCACTCAACACCACCCAGCTTTTTGTCTACGTACATGGCACACAGTTTCGGTTGGTCAAAGCCAGTCTGGAACTTGTTGGCCACCAGCATCACCTGATAATCATCACTGTCAAAGGCCTTGCGCATTTCCCGACCTTTCAGTCCCGGGTTCATGTTGCGTTCATTAAAGGTCTGACCGACTAAACCACTGCTGTCGGTATCCTTGTCATTAAACTCAACCTCACCCGAGAATGCGACCATAGCCTGAATGGACTTATAGCCCTGATCCGTCACATATTTGTCAAAGGCCAGCTTGTAACGCACCGCTTCTTTACGTGAACTGGTCACCACCATGGCTTTAGCCTGCCCACCCAATAAGCCCATCACGTTATTTTTAAAATGCTCGACAATGACTTTCACTTTCTGAGAAATGTTGTGGTCATGCAGGCGCACCCACTGATTCAGTCTGATCTTGGCTTTTTTGGCATCGACCTGTTTGTCGGCTTCTTCAATTTTCTGTTTGAGCTTATACACCACTTTATAGTTGGTATAGTTTTTCAGCACATCCAGAATAAAGCCTTCTTCAATGGCTTGGCGCATGGAGTAAACATGGAAGGCTTCCGGCTTGTTTTGCTTGGATGGCGGTAGCTCAGGATTGGGTACACGGCCAAACAGTTGCAGGGTTTTGTCTTTCGGTGTCGCGGTAAAGGCATAGTAGCTGAGGTTATTACTGCCCTTACGTGCAGCCACCACCGCATCCAGAATATCTTCCGAAGACAATTCAGCATCCTCTTCGCGCTCTTCCAGCATCAACACTTCTTTGAGTTGTCGTGCCGTAGAGCCGCTTTGTGAAGAATGCGCTTCATCGGCAATCACCGCATAACGTCGCTGCTTCAGATTGGTACTGTTTTCAATCGCACGCAGCACAAAGGGGAAAGTCTGGATGGTCACAATGATAATCGGCTGTGAGGTTTCGAGTGCTTTGGCCAGTTTTTCCGACTTGGAGCCATCACCCTCTTTGTTATTGATGCGTCCGACCACGCCATCGGCATGTTCAAACTGGTAGATGGTGTCCTGTAGCTGGGCATCCAGAATGGTACGGTCAGTGACCACAATCACCGAATCAAACAGTTTCTGATTATGTTGATCGTACAGGGTCGACAACTGATGTGCTGTCCAGGCAATCGAGTTGGACTTACCTGAACCTGCACTGTGCTGAATCAGATATTTCTGTCCAGTGCCCTCCTCTAAGGCGGCATTGATCAGTTTGGTGACCACATTCCACTGGTGGTAACGTGGGAAGATCAGCAGTTCTTTTTTGTACTTGCGGCCTTCCCAGTCTTCTTTTTCTTCAATTTGCAGATGGACAAAACGTCCAATGATATTCAGCAAATTATCCGGTGTGAGGACTTCATTCCACAGATAGGCGGTGGCGTACTGATTCTGGTCTTCTGGCACATCATTGCCTGCACCACCTTCCGCTGTACCCTTGTTGAACGGCAGGAAGAAGGTATCTTCTCCGGCCAATTGGGTCGCCATATAGACTTCGTATTGACTCACGGCAAAGTGTACCAATGCGCCACGCTTAAAGATCAGCAAGGGTTCAGGCTTGTTGGTTTCTGGATCTTTCGGCAAGCGGGTGCGTTTGTACTGCAACATGGCATTCTGCACCGCCTGTTTAAACTCGGACTTGAGTTCCAGTGTCGCCACCGGAAAGCCGTTGATAAACAATACCAAGTCAATACGCCATTTCTTGGCCTGTTTGCCCATGTCCTGTAACTCGGCAGCGGTAGCATACGGGCTATAGACCAACTCTGGCACAATGCGGCAGATGTTCTTTTTGTAATTGGCTAAGGTATCCGGATTAAGTGCATGTTCTGGTTTAAACTGACACAGGAAAAAACGGGCACTGCGGGTTTTAACTCCGTGACGCAGCACACCTAAAGTACCATAGCTACGTGACTGTTCATCAGTGGCATTGATGTCGGCTTTCTTCAGCTGGGCAACCACGGCTTCAAGAAAATGCCGTTCGGTATCATTGGGAAAGATGCGCTGAAACTTCTGCCAGTCTTGTGCTTGGGTTTGTTGCACAAAATCCAGTACGTCCTGCTCATACAAGGCAGTTTCACGGTTGTAGCCTTGTGGTGTACCCAATTGCCAGCCCTGAGCCAGCATCTGTTGAATGATGTCGTTCTGGAAAATGCTTTCGCGGGTGGCGTCTAGACTCATGCGCTTAACTCCGTGTCTGCCTCAGTAACATTTGGCGCTTGCCAGTGGCGCACATCAATTTTTCCGGTGACAGCGGCTGAGATGAGGGCGGTTCTGCGTTCTTGCATGAGTTGAATAGCTGATTCTGCTTTTTTAATTAAGTCATCAATACGCTCAACCTTTTCTGCAATAAATTCTACAATTTTAATTTGCTCTTCTATTGGAGCTACGGAAATCTCTAAATTCCCTATAGCGACTGTAGAAATATTAGGTTGTTGCCCCGTTTTATCAATTTGGTTATTAAATTCCTGAACAAAGTTTTGATTCAAGATCATGTAATATAACCATTTTTGAATACATAGACCATTAGGTCGCAAAATAGCATTACGTTGATTCAAAAGAATTTTTTCATCCAAGTCCATTAATGTAGCTTTAATTCCTGTTGAAATAATAGGACGAGTGAGTGCAAATACCAAATCGCCCTTTTTAACAAGAAATTGTTCTAATTTTTTTGCTTGGTTTTCATTTACAAATGATAAATCAGTCCAATCCAAATACATTGTTTGAATATTCGAAATTTTTAATACTTTGATTCCTTCCTCTGTAAAACCATCACTAGGAAAGGCATAACCATTTAGAATGGAGCCTAAATATTTAATTTTTTTAATATCCCAATGCTCCGGCACTTCCCCTAACCATGCCACACCCGAATCTTTCATCGGCACATTTGGGTTAAGTCCTTTGGTCACGGCATGGCTAATCACCGCCTGGCGTTTTTCTTTGAGAAGTTCAATCAGTTGTTGTTGTTTTTCAATCAGGTGATCGATTTTGATGGTTTCGTGATCTAAAAAATTAGAAATCTTTATCTGATCTTCTAATACTGGAGAAGCATATTCAAAATTTACAAAGGTATCTTGATACAAATGAACAATCGTTGAACCTGTTTTATTAAAGTCCACAAATTCTTTAAATACTTTCGATTGAAGCAACCAAAAATAAAACTTTGTGGAGAAATTATTTCGCAATGGTCGCACAACGAAAATTCCACTATTCAAAGTAGCTTTTTCGTCATCTTTTAAATTACTAACTAATGCAACCTTACCGATCGTACCATCTTTAGTAATTAACAAGTCTCCATCTTTCAATTGAATATATGGGTCTTGCTCATAACGTGGTAAATCGCAATGATAACATTGAGACCAATCAATATTAGTTCCTTTAAAATCACTACCTGTAACTAAATAAGGACCTTCGTCTGTAAAATCATCTGATTTAAGTCCATGCCAACCTACACGAGCTTTTACATAAGCTTCATATTTAACCTTAGTGTTAATCCAATCATTTGGAATTTCCCCCAACCATTCAACCCCTGAATCTTTATACTCCGCGTATTTCTGATACTTCGCCATTATGAATGCACCTCTTGTAGCAGCTGCATAATCTCGGCACTCACCGCATCCAAATCCGCATCAATCTCGCTTAGGTCACGTGGTGGCTGGTACACGTAGAAATGACGGTTAAACGGAATTTCATAACCGACAATGCCAATCTCACCATCCTTTTCATCACGCTTGTCGGCATTGATCCAGGCATCCGGCACGTGTGGCTTTACTTCACGTTTGAAGTAATCTTCAATCAGCTCTGTAGTGCTGACTTTTGGATTCAGTGCAATGTTCTCCGCATCACGCAAGTCACCATCCTGTACAAACTCCACCACTTTGCCTTGATAGCTAAACTGGCCATACAGTGGGTTTTCCGGCTGTTTCAGCACCTTGTTAATCACCGGTTCCGCTTCAGGATTCTTCCAGGTAATGGCATCTAACAGCTGTTTCTTCTCTTTGGCATCCAGCTTGATGTCGGTTTGCTTCAGGGCTTTTTTTAGCACTTCATCAAACTGGTTAAAGTCATCAAACTGCTCAGTACCAATCACGGCCTGTAACGCTTGGGCTTTTTCCATCAAGGCTTTCTGGAACAGCCAGATTTTGCTGTCCAGTACCTCTTTGATGTCTTTTTCTTTTAGCTCAGGGAATTCCGCTTTAATCAGGGCACGGACCTCAAGCGCCACGTCCTGCAACTGACCATAAGTTTCTGCTGTCCACGCTGTACCAAAGGCTGTGCCCAATTGCGCATCGATACTTTGCATCACGGCATTAAACGGTTTTGGCGCAAAACGTAATGCAGCAATCGCGCTATCCGTGATCTGTGCCGATAAACGCAATGGACGTTCAATGGTCACGCGACGGTAGCCAAATTCATGGCTGTCAAAAATCTTGCTGGCGAATGGTTTTTGCTGTTCGGTTTCGCCATCCTGCGCCAAGGTGTCTACCGCCACAAAGTCACCGTAATTTTGGGTAATGGTGGCAATTTCAGTTTCAGTGAGATAGTTACGTTTTGAACCCAGCGACTTACGCATTTTGGTACTAAGGTTTGAGGCATTGATCAGCTGTACCTTGCCTTTACGTTCAGCGGCTTTTTTATTGCTGAGTACCCAGATATAGGTGGCAATCCCGGTGTTGTAGAACATATCGTTCGGTAAGGCAATAATGGCTTCCAGCAAGTCGGCCTCTAAAATATAGCGACGGATCTCGCTTTCGCCACTGCCTGCACTACCGGTAAATAAAGGTGAACCATTCAGGATAATCCCGATGCGGCTGCCGCTCTCGCTACTACTGGCATCACGCATCTTGCTGATCAGGTGCATCAGGAATAATAGTGAACCATCCGATACCCGTGGCAAGCCTGCACCGAAACGGCCATTAAAGCCTTTGTGCTCATGCTCATCTTTAATGTCTTGTTCGATCTTTTTCCAGTCCACACCAAAAGGTGGGTTAGATAACATATAGTCAAATTTATCTAATGCGAGTTGATCATTCGACAAGGTATTACCAAGTTTGATTCGGCTTACATCCTGACCTTTAATGAGCATGTCGGCTTTACAGATAGCGTAGGATTCTGGATTGAGTTCCTGACCAAACGCACGCATCACCGCATTCGGGTTCAGCTCATGCAGATATTCCATACCGGAAGAGAGGAAGCCGCCTGTTCCGGCAGTCGGGTCATAAATGGTGCGGATAATGCCATCTTTGGTCAGTACATCATCATCTTCCATAAAGACCAATGCTGTAGTCAAACGCACGATGTCACGCGGGGTAAAGTGTTCCCCTGCGGTTTCATTCGAGCCTTCGGCAAAACGACGGATCAGTTCTTCAAACACCAAGCCCATGTCATGATTGGAAATGCTTTTAGGGCTAAGATCGGTTGTTGCAAATTTCTGTACCACTTTATACAGCAGGTTTGCATCATCCAATAAACCGACAAATTCGATAAAATTAAAGTATTCAAAAATCTCGCGGGCATCTTTGGAAAAGCTTTGCACATAAGTGCTCAGGTTCGCTTTAATATCGCTCTGCCCCATTTTACTCAAATCCATGGGCGAGCTATTAAAGAAAGCCAAACCTTGGGTGGCACTCAACAAAAACTTTTCTTGTGCTTCTTCGGGTAGGTTCATCTTGGCGACTTCTTCATGTTTCGCCAACACAGATGCTTTACTGCTTTCTAGCACACACTCCAAACGACGTAATAGCGTGAATGGCAAAATGATGCGGCCATATTGCGATTGTTTGAAGTCACCACGCAGCAGGTCGGCAACCGACCAGATGAAAGAAGCGATTTGTGAAAAGTTATTGTTGGTCATAGTGGTGAATCAATTCCTGAATTCTTATCTGTGATCAGTATCTGGCGACACTTCGGTTGCTAGAGATAATACTGATAATTTTTTAACTGTTGGATAATATTATATTATTTAAAAAGCAGATTGTTGATTATTCATTTATTGCATGACAGTTAAGCGACAAATTTTGTCGTCTGGTTTCAGATTTTTCTCATAGAAGGTTCATCCACCATAACGCTACAACCCTGCTTTTGAAAGTCGTGCCTATTTATAAGCCCATCTGCTAAACTAGGCTTACATTACCTTTGTTCAAGGAAATTCCGAAATGCTAAACACTCACGAAAAGAAAAAAAAATATATCCAAGCTACGCGCTTGCAGAATTATCAAGCCAGTTTAAAGCTGGAAGGCATTAACCCGTCCTCAACCGCACCGGCATTAAGTAAAGCTCAGATTCTACAGAAATATAAGAAATTCTCACAGACCTCGGAATCGTGATCAGGCTTCCTTATGGATAAATATGGTGAAATGGGTGACAGCATTTACTGTTACCCCGACTCGGACGTCCTCAAAAACAAACTGAACATTCAGGATGCTGAAATTCTGCAACAGGCAGAACTGGAGTTGACTGAGTATGCCAGCACACGAATTGAGTATGCGGAGCCACCTTACGATCTCAAATACCTGCAATCCATTCACTTTCAGCTCTTTTCAGACCTGTATGCCTGGGCAGGTGAACTAAGACAGTGGATATTGCCAAAGGCGATACCCGCTTTTGTACCTTCCCGCGTATTGAAATTGAAGCCAATAAGCTCTTCAAGCAACTTGAGCAGCAGAACTATTTTCAAGGTTTAGCCAAACCAGTACTTATCCAAAAAATTGCCGATTTTTATTGTGAAGTCAACGTGATTCACCCATTTCGTGAAGGCAATGGACGCACCCAGCGTATCTTCTTTGAACACCTACTTGCTCACTGCGGCTATGGGGTACAGTGGAGTAAAATTAACAATAAGGAAGTCTGGATTCAGGCCAATATTGATGGATTCAACTGCCGGTTAGATGGACTGATCGCTATTTTTGAAGCCTGCATTATCACTCCTGAATAACAAAAAAATTAAGGGAGCCGAAGCTCCCTTCAATTAGTGACTAGCCAACTTGTTCAGAGTCCATTAATTGACTTACCAAGCTGACTAGATAATTCAACTGTGCTCAATTCACAGCTCTAACACTCTGCTGCAACCCCTGCTGAATCTCCTGCACATAGCTCAATTGCACTGAATGCTCCGTATCTACAGCACTGTCACTGTGTGGATAAAATTCCTCCAGCAATTCCATCCCCTCCTCTGCATGCACCTCAAACTTGGCATTCGCAAAACCCTGCCGTGCAATCTGATCTAATGCCGCCTGATCAAACCCTGCCTGTTTTCCCTGTTGGTCAATCTCCTTGGCTGTCTGAATCGCGGTTTGTAAATCCACGCCTTCCCGTAACGTTAAATCCACGTAATACACGGGCTGACGATAGCTTTGAGTTGTGCTTTTCCCACGCAAGGTGAGCTGCAATGGTAAACACGACAACAAACCACCTGATGCTGCATGGTAGTAATTCAAACGTGCAGCCAAAGTGCGAATGCTGTTAAAGCCTGTAGTTCTGAAAATAAAAGTCCCAAACTCATCGGCTTCACCTAAATTGACATGCAGGCGTGCATAAGGCTTGCAATGTCCGCCTTGTCCAAGTGGGCATAAATCGGGGGATGGACAAGGATGTTGCTCTACACCTTGTGATGTCATACGTTGGCAGGTTTGACCATTCCCCACACAAATCGGGCGACCTGTCTGTCGGTCAAACAAGCTGTACTCGGCACGTAAGTTCAATTCAGGGTCATTGAAGATCATACGTACAGGGATGCTACGCAGCTTTTGATTCGGTGCTTGACTACGCAATTGCTCATCCAAGGGGTGTTTAATCCAACCGTCCTTACCCTGTATTTGACTTGTAATAGTGAACTGATCGTCTTTCTCAGGGATGCGTTTCCCGTTCTTTTCGACAACTTTGCCGATACTGATTCGCCCTAAAATAGGCGGTGTAATGGCTAGACCTTTAATCATGTTGAAATTCCTCTGTCGTTGATATGTTTAGAAGTGTTGCACTGTTTGCTTAAATTAAAATCGGCATAAAAAAATCCCATGCAGGGCTGCACGGGATTTCAGATTGCTTCTTGCAGAGTGATTGGCTCTAAGCTTTGAGCTAATCTTGATAAATGTTGAAACGACGACTGCCTGCTTTCTGTAGTGGATACTGTTGGATGAGTTCAGGTTGGTGCTGTAGTAAGGATTTGGTGTCTAGGCTGATACTGTCCTTGCTCTTCTTCCATGTCACTGAACCTTGCTGAAATACAGCACGTTCATGTTCCTGCATCAGTGCCTGAACTCGGTGTTTGAGTAGGTCATACTTGCTTTGGTGTTGTTCAATCTGCTTCTTTTCATCAATCAGCTGATCAAACAGTTCATTGGCAAGTTCGACCTCCGTTAGATCAACACAACTGAGCGGGGTATGTTCAGGATAGAGCTGCTGTAAAGCTTTGGCTGCCGATTCGCTGGCATCCACTACTGGTGGAACGTTATTTTCAACACACTCCCAAAACAGCCGTTCTGCCTGAATGATTTGTTCAATCAGGGCTTCGTTACGACTGACTTTGTAGATTTTAGTTTCCTGTCCACATAGCAACACACAAATATGTGCCGCTTGCTTACCTGTTACCGCCAGTTGATGTTGTACCTGACACAACACGTATAACGGCACACCATCTCGCCACAGTTTGGCACCATGTTCCCCAGCGGTTTTACATTCTAGGATTTGCACGTCTTCATTGCCCACTACGGCATAATCCAAGTTCGCCAACATAAAGGCTTTATCAGGATCAGGATGCTGTAACACCGCATTAACCCGACGGACTTTATGGTTGGTGTGCATGCTGTAGTATTCTGCGACTAAGGGTTCTAACTGCTTGCCCCAATATAAAGGTGCATGTCCTGAGCTTTCATCATCAATGTTTTGCTGTACCCGTCCTGTTTTGATCATCCACAGTTCCAGTATCGACATATAAGGATTCAAGCCACAGGCGGCTGCGGCGTCACTACTGCCTATTCCCTGTTTACGCACTTCCAGCCATGCTTGATACTCCAGTTGTTTGGTGTTGATCAGACGTTTGGCATTAAAACTACGTTTTGAAGGGCTTGGTGGTGGATGTAGCCGTCCTGAATCAACGACAGCAGTTGAATTGGTTGTAGTTAAAGTGCTGTGATGCACTGTTGGTGTTGTGGTCATGTTTGGGTTCATGTGATGTTCCTCATCTCAATACGTTCTAAAAAACGGCATAAAAAAAGCCACATCCGAAGATGTGGCAAAGAGGGATACAAGATAAAATTTAGGCTGCAAGATATAATGCTTGCTCTAATCCACGTTGCTTTAATGCTGCCCCTGCACCAAACCAAGCAGAGTCAAGGCGGTGATCAGTACTCATCGCACGACGTTCATGGTCGACAAACTCGGTGATCGAACAGAGTAATCCATAGGCAGTATCTTTAGCTGAAGAGAGGCTTGCTCCACGCCCTTGTCCATTAAACATCTCCATAGCTTTACTCATGGATTTAGCATTCGGTTCAGGTTTTTCTTTGCTATTGGCTTGAGCTTGGGTAGCAACATCACGGTAAAACTGAATGATATTGTCATCCTGTTCGGCAATACTCATCGCTGTGTTATTAAACACTGCATCGAAGTAAGCAGCAGCTTCACTCTGGGTTACTTTACGCTGGCTGAGTTGCTTCATTTCATACATGTGTTCATCCCATGCACGCACTGAAATACCAAGTTGTTGCTTAATCTTCTCAGCATCGAACTTGGTACTATGTGGAACTTTCACGACTCCCGCATTGGAGTTCTGTCCTTTCAATGCAATCGCCAAAGTGTTGTTACATACCACACGTATAGATGTAAATTGCGCCGTTGTTGCGAGTGTGCCATCACATGCCGTTGCCAACAAAATATAGCCATTACTGACATCCTTGCCCTTCAGTGCTGCCGATTGCCCAGTACGAGCCAATGCCCAGAACTTACGTCCACCTTTCAGTACACCCGCTGTTTCCAGCTCAAAACCTGATTGCTCCGTCAAATCACGGTAAAACTCTAAAATCTCTTGAGGTTGTACTTCCTGAAAACGTTGACTTACAACGGATAGCGGTGCATGGGTATCTGAACGATATAAAACACGCTGCTCTTCATAAGGCATTAAAATATTTTGCCCACGCTCATTCTTTGCCATATAGCTGACATTAGATGATTCAATACGCCAGTCCATGCCTGCTTGTTGTGCCCATACTTCTATCGGCTGATTTGGACTGAGTGGATTGCCTAATCCATGCCACGGGGTATCGCCAACAAATGCCATTGTTTCTACTAAATGTGCCATAAAGTAACCTCTCTATTCACGATAACTAAAATGTAAAAATTGAATTGCTGCATAAAAAAAGGCCTGCGGGGAGCAGGCCAAAACGGGAAGTTTTCTGAAAATGGATTCAATCAGAATGAGTTCATTTAGATGGTATATATCTGAAAGTTTTTTAAATTATTTTTTAGACACATGATGCAACTTTACCGCACAGTAAATTGACGGGATCATTTTCAGAGATTATGATGACGTTGCTGGCCTACATTGCCAGCCGGCTTTGACAGGCTGATCCTTAAGTCACCAAAAAACTCGTTTTTTGGTGTTGTGTACCCGTCCCTCTTTTTTGTTGCGGTAGGACGGAAGAGGGACGCCTCGCGCGTGCTGGGTTCTTAAGGCCAGTCTGTCAACCCTCTTTCGTTCTGCCACCATTAATCTTTCATGTCTGGTAGAACTTCTTATCTATATAGGAGTGGTTACTATGGCGCACATTATTCTTCAACGCCCTTCTCTGTTTTTATTGGTTTATTCTCAGTTAAGCGATTATTCAAATAAGCTCGTTGCTTTCAGCTAGCCTCCAATACCGTTTGTATTGAGCGCTTAGACTTCTGCTCGCCTATTATTTGACTCAGCAGAACCAACTAGCAACTAAAGCATCAATCCATAACTTCGATAACAACGTATATCAAAACAATTAAATAGGAAGAATTTATGAAGACTGCATCATGCCTTTTTATCATCAGCATTACCGTACTTGGCCTGACTGCCTGTGCCAGCAAAGCTGAACGTGAATTCGTGAATGGCTGTAAAACAGGGGGACTCGAACATAGCACCTGTGAATGTATCTATGACAAGTTAGAAAATAAATATGGTGAAGATGGTTTTAAAAATAATCTCTATACCTTAAGCCAATCCGAAAGCTTTCAGCATGACATGGTTCAGGCAAGCTTCCAATGTGCACGGGAGTAAGGTTATGCGAAATCTGGCTGGTCTAACTTGCATCATTGCAGCCATCTGCTTTCTCGGTTTACCCGTTATTCTTGCCATGCTGGTGTTATGGGTTTTTATCAGTTTAGCAAACTATGCTCTTGGGGGAGATCAATAAATGGATAAGAACCTCAAACAGATCACCATTGTTGTTTATTTGGTCATTGGTTTCTTTTATGCCATCTATCAACATTTCTGGGGACTCTATAGCTATAAAGGTTTTGCCTTTAACTTAGGTCAAGGGCTGGCCTGGCCTTTTATCATGTTTCCAACCCTGGGAAAGATTGTAGGCGGTATTCTGATCTTGCTGTTCATTATTTTTATTGTATTAAAACCCAAATAAAAGTTGCTACGTCAAATGCGACTGTATGTTGAAAATGTATCTCTAGGTGAACCTACAGTGGCTTTACATCTCCTGGTGTAGATGAGCGACACAGCGCCATCTTATATAAATCACAGAAATAATAGCATTGGATATCATCAACCATGAAAATGATAAACCTATCAAAAATATTACTGATCACTTCATTGATGGGATTTTCATTCCATCTGTCAGCAAGCCCGGTACCTGTGTACAAAGGTGTTCCTAAAACCGACAGCCAGTTTCCGCAGTTTCTTAAGAAAAACCATAATCAGATTGTTCAGCTTGATCTCACGATTCGAAATCCGGCTGAGTTTGACGATATCACCTATGGCTATCGGGGTGTAAGCCCAACCTTTTACGTGGCACCACTGGGTAAACTTAATTATGAAGTTTATATCGATTGCGACAAAATCAAACATCCAAATGCAACCACCACCATTGGTCAATGTGCACCCTATGTCAAATGGAATCCTCAAACAGGCCATTTAACAGGAAAGTTTAAAGTAGTTAGCCAAGGTAAAAATGGGATGGGGAGTATGCTGTATAACCTGATTGCCACTCCATAACCACGGACTGCTTTTTATATTCAACTCAAAGTATGTTAAAGAAGCAAAGAAGAAATCTATGAAAAAAACAATCATTGCCTTAGTTACATTCCTTACCTTATTTACAACAATGTTTGCCGAAGCAAAAACTGACCCAGACCTAAAACTGGTCAAGCAAAAAGCTGGTCAGATCGTGTCAGCAAATCGCCAACCTGACAATGGAAATGCCTTCAATATTGGAGTCAATAAAGATGAACATCCACATGAATATACCATTGCATATGATCTAGGTATCTCAGGCGATATCATCAGTTGTGAAATTCGGGTTAAGGTTGAGAATAAAATGGTTATTCAAACCACAGGTGTTATCTGTAGTTAACCACTCTCTAGAACTAAAATTTCAATCTTATTCTAACTCCATATGAAAATCAGGGAGGTTCACCCTCCCCAACTTTATGCCCATCCATCAATAAAACAGTTGACCACAGCTTTGGCATTGAAAGCAGCAACTTGGGGTGACAGACACACGATCAAACAAACTATTGAAAATACCACCGACTACGGCTCCTGCAATTCCCCCTATTAAAGGTGAAATTGGCAGACTCTTTGATAATGCTGCACCCATCGTGGCAAATGATGCTGACGATGCCAGGCTTTGGTTGCCTGTGTGGGAATGAGGGTTGACCACTCGAATAACATGTTCTGAATGGCAATTTGGGCAAGTGATGTTCATAATATATACCTCTGAAATGGAAAAGCTTTAGAAAACAATATGCTTTCATTCAGATAGTACATATTTGAAATAAGTTAATTCCTTGAATCCTCCCTTTCTTCATAATACTCTTCAAAACGCAATTTCATTAAGTAGGAGAACTTTGTCTCAACCACCGCATCAAACATATAAAAGAGCATCCCCTTTGCTATTTCAAGATGATCCGGTTCACCCCGTAAATTATGCAAATAATAAGGCTCGAAACCGTCGACCCCCAGATGGAAAATCATTTCATAGAAAAACACCGCACAATCAACCAAAAAGGCCATCCGATCGAAAAACTCGTCCTCATCCATCTCATGCCTAAGCTTTGCAAAGTCAGTAGGGCAAGTTTCTGATTGCTGTATAAATCGGGTGAGTTGATCAAACTTATTCTCTATAAAAAAGAGCTGTTCCAGGGTATTGCTATCTAACATTTTATCGCTCCTATGTTTAACTCATGAGGGGTTACATAAGAGACGGGTTTTAGGTATAAAAATACAGAAGCAATAGAATGAAAAAAAGATAAGGGGGTTAAACTTGTTTGATCTCAGTCATTTTCAACCAGATGTACCAACAAGTATTTCTCAACCCAGACGGGTAACTCTCCATCAAAATCCGGGTTAAAAGTCAGGGTATCTCCACCTGTGATTTCTCCAATATAAGATGCGTTCTGGTGAGTTGCATCACTTGAGTTATCAAATAGAAATGCTCGATCTGCAACTTCGACCGCATCAATCAGCATTTCCATAGTTCGGTAATAACGCTCTCTAATTTTTTGTTCTTCAACAGGATGACCACCCTGGCTTACCCGTTGCCGAACTCTGTCCACATTAATATCTGGGTCTTCTGTGGTTACAAAATATAAATAGGTCCGATATCCCAATGCTTTTGCATCGCGTAAAAATTCTATTTTACTTTTATGAGACATCACCGTCTCAAAAGTGAAACTCACCTTCAACGCCAATAGCTCTTTGCGAATATAATCCAGAGTTCGGGCAGCAAGATAAGAATCAATCAGATTACCCGACAGATCTATTTTGTTCCCATCAATTTGCGGAGTCTTCAAAAGACAAGGAGTAATGATTTCTTGACCATCATTCTCTCGACGCTTTATTTGCAACCCCATCAAGAAGTGAACTAATCGGGTAGCATCAATTCGTTTATCAAATTGTTCCAGATCAAGAATAGGGTTAGTTTTAAGCTCACGCTCAAGATTATCGGCATTTAAAAAAAGTTTAGATAATCGTTGATCCAACCCATGAATCATCGTGCTTTTACCTGATCCATTTGGTCCAGCAAACATTCTAATCCGTGGAGTACGATTGGACATCAAGTTATTCAGCTTCCTCAACTTTACGCTTTTTAAGCTTTACAGTTCCTTGACTAAGCACGCGTTGAGCTAACTCATGATCGCGTTTAGGTAACTGTTTAATCGTCACTGTTCGCCCATTTGGTGTTTGTTTTAAGACAGCACCATCTTTTGCATAAAGTACGCTTGCATAACGAGATACCTCAAGAAAACTCGCCCGAAGCACCTGCCCTGCCATTGAAGGAATTTCACTTTCATCGCGTGATTTTTTAATAGTTGACATCTTTAAAAACCTCGGCGTGTTTAAGCTTCATTGTAGTTTACGCATAGCAATGAAAACTAATTATGTCTTCATACAATATAGTGCCATTTTGTTTAGAATCCAAGCTATCATTCTATGCATGATCTTAAATTCAAGGGTAACCCTAATGTGTATTTACCCTGATATCATTTCATGGCCTGGAGTTATAGTTTTTAGCTATAAGAATATAGAGTTTAAGGTATTCATTGTTCCTGAAGTGATAGCCGAAACTAGTAAAGTCCAGCTATCACCTATTGAAGAGAAGATGTTTCTCATCTAGATGGTACATATCTGTGTGTGATTTCAATTAACGCTGTGACATGCCAAAGGTACGCATCTTACTTGTTGTTTTTACTCGGAGGTATTGCTCTTTCTCAGGTCGTGCTAAATAGGACAAGGTTGAACGCATTCTTCGTACTTGATAATCAACCTCGCTATAGATGATGCCAATACCCACCGTATCTAACTCTTCATATTTCCTTAGGTACTTACGATTATGGCAATTAAAATAACTTCCATCATCCCCTGTAACATCTTTCCATAATTCCCCCACAGCCTTAGCAATACTCCATGCACTCGTGCGCTTACGCTCATTAAAGATCAATGCAATATGGCAATGGTAGCCTTTCTTTTCTCCCTGCTCTAAAGCCCATACCAGTAGCAATACATCTCCATATTCAGATCGCTTGATCTTTCTTCTAAGCATTTCTAAATCATTATCCACCTGTTCAATATCTGGACTAACCACATAGGCTAAATCAACCCTTACCACCAGCACAGCAGAATAGCTTTTCAATATTCCTTCAAGGCGTTTATCAAGCTTGGCAGCATTTAATCTTTCGTTATAACGATGCTGACGTAATTCATTCAGATGATCAGCTCTAGCTCGATTGAAATAAGCTTGCCAGTCTTTAAAGGTTCTTCGTTTCAAGCGATTGCAAAGTGATGATGAGGTTTCATATCGCAGGTCATAGTCATGGAGCAAACTACAAAAGAGATCGATTAAGCAGGTATAACTAAAGTCAGGGTTATAGACTTGATCAAAGTCTAAGAGAAGGTCTGTGAAGGTTTCATAAAATGATCTTGGCTGTCTTGTAGCATCAAGAGTGGTTAGGATGAATCTTTCAATTTCGATCAGTAATGATGCTTCGTTGATTTCATTTTGGTTTAGGCTTACGTTCATGTTCACTTACCTGTAGTTATTTAGGACTACATGAAGTGGCTATGATGTTATTAATTACCTAAAGGTTTTAAGATCATGGTGAAGTGATATGGTTATTTAATAAGGTGAGAGGTTAATAGGTTTTAAGTAGATAGATAATAGGGTTATGGATATAGGCTATGATTTAGAGATTGGATATTGAATATGTTGGTATGTATTAACTAGAATGTATTGGTGGTATTAACTAAGTCATTACACCTAATCCATACCTGATATATGCAATATGATTTTCCCAATCTGATCGATATGTTCATATACCCATAAATGATGTAGTGGTAGTTTTTCCTCTATGATGAGTTGCTTACTTTATGTCAAGTTATCCGATGCTAAAATATACGTTGTATGAATATGAGAGACGAAACAAGCTTATTAAATATAGCTTGAAGAGCATAAAAATTAAGGGAGCCTAAGCTCCCATATCTTCAGCGATTGTTCAACTTGCTTTCAATCCACTGATGGACTTCTAAAGCAGACCAACCAACCCGACCAGTTGTTAAATGTACTGGCTTTGGAAACGTAGGGTCATAACAGTTCATTTTAGAGTTTATAAGTTTGTAAATAGTGGCTCGGCTAATACCTGTAAAGAACACAACTTGCTTTAAACTGATAATTTGATGCATGGTAAAGGTTTCACCAACAAATGTATTCATTCTGAACTCTCCTCAATGATTAGACTGAGCTGATTTCGCTCGAATAATCAGGGAGTTCTGTAAATTAATATCAAGATTTCAGTTTCAGGCTCAATACTATTTTCCCTCTTCATTTCTTTCTAGATGTCATACTTAGTGTTCTCTAACGTATCAAGAACCTGTTGAGTGAATTTAGATCTCAATTCCTCCATGGAAACAACTTGTTCCTTGTTATCAACCTGTTCTTCATCAATACTCGTAGCTTCTTCAATCTTTGACTGAGCTAAAGTAGTTGCCTGTTTAGGTTTTAAAGGCTTACTTTTTGTAGAAGTCACATGCCCTTTCAAAAACTGATCCATGCTTCTACTACTATGGCCTTCGCCACTCGAGGTAAGATTTTCTAGTATGTCTGATTTCCATTTGCACAATAGTCCATGCCCCGAATAAAAATCAGCAAGCTCAGATTTGAAAGATCTTAATGTTGTACTGTCATGATGCTTGATGTGTATCAAATCTACCGATCTAGGTAATGATGTAATCATATCCCTTTGACTAACTCTGAGATTCTCATCTTTAAACACTATAAGATATAATTGTTGTACCGTTGATGCTTTTTTTCTTTCATCTATCTTCAACTCTTTTACTGTTGATGCCTTTTTTCTTTCATCTATCTTCAACTCTTTTACTGTTGATGCTTTTTTTCTTTCATCGATCTTCAACTCTTTTATGGAAAGGTACTTCCGCCAGTATTCAATTACTTTTGCTCTAGTTTGCTTAATGCATTCTTTATTTTTTTGTTCATCATAATCGGATAAGGTCTGGGCACTAAAAATCAATGTAATATCAGCATTCAACACTTTGTCTATAAATATGCGTGTACCAATATAAGCAACTAGACTCTCGCCACTTATTTTTCTGGTACGCTTCAGATTTTTTAAAAAATCCGTGAGCAACGTATTAAATGCAGTAATGTTGTCCTCTGCGGTAAATGCTTTATTCGGTTGATAGGAAAACACCAACCGAAAAGCAAACACATCTTGGATGATTGCTTTGTTTAAATAGTCCTTTGCTTTAGCTTGATTGCGTTTGACACTGATAGCTTCCTCTTTCTCAATTTCAAAAAAGGATGACCTTTCTTTTACATCACCAACTCGGTAATGCTCTAAATCTTTGAAACGGTCTAGGCAAGATTTCAAATCAGCCATTCCATCCCTATTGATTTGAAAACCCCATGGATTCTTTATAAACAGTTGTAGAAAAAGTCTTACTCGCCATCCAACAAAAGCTAGGTCTGCTATTTGTTCTTTTAAGCTAAGACCAAGTTGCTTTAACTGCTGTCCAATATGCAAATACTGTTTTGCTTGCTGTGATAAACATTTCAATGGAGATTTTTCAATCTGACTTTGTGGCAAATATTCTTCAATCAATGCCTGAACTGGGTTGTGCTGGATCAACCGCATGAAATGTTCAATAGACACTAATAACTGTACAAAGTTCTCTTTCTCTCTCCACTCTATAGGCATCTTCTTTTTATATTGTGAATAAAGTAATGCTAACAACTTTAAGTCGTCCTTGGCATGTTTCGGTAAGTTATTGTTTTTCCAAATCTGCTTACTTTCAGCACTGAAGTCCAAATCAATAAAATCATAAATTCCTTCAATGTCCGTTTTGGTCTGATGTCTCCGATGATTGACACTCTGATTATTAACAGAAGGTCCTTCTCTAAAAAAAACAGAATATTCATAATGCCTATCCACATAAGGGCTATCAGCTATGCATAAGAGATTAGGCTTAAGGAAATAATCAACACAATATAAGTAGCCAAGTACCCAATATTCAAATGCCTTTCTTTCTGACTTAGAACGCGCCTTAATGACATCTTTGTATCCAGAATCCAATGAATGAAACAAACACCCCAAATCTTGTACACCAACTTTAAATGGCTGAGTATTCCAATAAGAATGACCAGCCATCTGTAATTCTAATTCTTGTTGAATACTAGCTCGCACCCTTCCTGTATCCAAAGGATCATGGCCTTTAAACAATAGTACCCACTGCAAAACAAGGCTTGAATTGATTCCCATCTCAATACGCGAATACTTAGCAAGCAACCCATACCTTTCTATCAATAGGTTAAAACAGCCTGATAATTCGATTCGCTTCCTATCCAAAGCACGCCGCTTTTCCCCAATTGTAGCCTCTTGTGGCGTCAAGGTGATCTCAAAACACATCACACGTAAAGACTTGTGTCTTGCTAGAAACTCGTTAAATTGTCTTAGCCCTTCATCAAATTGCTTATAAACATCCTGAGTTAACCTTTCGGTAAGAGGTGCTACTGCTACGCGATCAGTCTTTTCAATATTTTCCGATTCAGCAAGTTTTTGTTGTTGGCTTATTTCATCTGACTCAGACGGATTTTCTATTACCAGCCCCATAGTCGAAGTTGTTGGCTCAGTCTGCCCTACATGTAATCTACCCAAATATATCTCGAAGAAATCAAAAATAGCTTCATGGGGAAATGTTTTAACTTGCCACTCATCCCCCTTTTTCCAAAAAAGAGAATCAGGATACCTCTTAAGGTACGCAATATAGGCTTGTACATTCTTACTAAAAAAGTGCGTTTGCTGCGCATATTTAATTAGGCCACGCTCAACACGCAACTCTTCATAGAACTTTATGATCTGATTTAATCTTTGTTGATCACCATGTTCTAGCGCAATCAAAAAATCATCCCGTGTAGGATAGGCTCTGTTGTAAACCAAACCAAGCTGACGTTCCAGATTTTCCAATAGACATATTGTTTCGTAAAAGATGCCCTCATAAATCTCGTTGCCACAACCTTTATAGTTTGCCCATCTGTGGTCATGTCTTTTTTTCAAGAGACGGAAAATATCTTCGTTGCTAATCAAATTCACACCTGAATCGTAACTCACAGGTTGATTATCAGCGTGTTTTGGCCTGTCAGTATGCACATCACCCACCTATTCATTCAATACAATTAACTCATCTGTAAAATAAAACATGCTAGTCTTTAAAAAGTACATGCATAAACACCTACTATAATAGTAAAAGCAACGTATTTAAAAGCGATAAGACCTAAACAAACAAAAAATAATGATTAAAATTCCAATAAATTTGCAAGTCTAATCCAATGAAATTGCAAATCAAATCCAATAAGTTAAAGCTATTATTCCAAATAATAAATTATGGTTTCATGGAAATAGATTTTTAATGACAGGTCTGATGCACTGACACAGCTTCTCCCACCTATGAGACGCGACAATAACTTCTATAGATGGTGTAATTTCTTAGAATGAGCAGAAAAATGAATGTGTGATTCAACAACGTGACTTTTGAAATTCCCTCAGCATTAGAGGAATTTAGATCCGTGATATAAATTTTATACAAACATTGATTTAAAGGTACTATCCAACCTACTTAAAAAGAGCATTACGAAGAGAGTTTGACGTAGGGGTAAGAGTTTAAGACCTCACTCTGAAGAGCATACTCATTTCTATATCAGTCTAATAACGTATCAACAAGGATTAATGCATCTACATTTTGATGTGGGGTATTTTGAGGGGTAAAAGCATAGATAAAAAATAAGCCCTTGTAAAAACAAGGGCTTTTTAAGAATTTTGGCGGAAGCGGTGAGATTCGAACTCACGGAGGACTCACACCCTCGTCGGTTTTCAAGACCGGTGCATTAAACCGCTCTGCCACGCTTCCATGTGCGTAAGAATACAAAGCTTATTCATTTTATTCAAGAAAAATATCATCGCTTTGTGTTCAAGTGCATATTGTTTCATCAATTTTACAGTTGAGCAGCTAATTCTGCTCCTTCTTTGATCGCACGCTTCGCATCTAGCTCTGCTGCAAGCTTTGCACCACCAATAATATAGTAGTTTGCTATAGTCGACTCGCCTTCTTTTGGCATCAAGTCTTTTACCGATTCTTGACCTGCACACACCACAACAGTGTCTACGCGTAAAAGCTGGTCTTGACCATTATGCTCAATCCACAGTCCTTCATCGGTAACAGCTTTATATTGCACACCACGCAACATGCGTACACCATGCTTTTTAAGCTGAGCGCGATGTACCCACCCCGAAGTCTTACCAAGACCAATACCGAGCGGTGTTGTTTTACGTTGCAGTAAATAAATCTCGCGGATTGCTGGTTCAACTACTGGTGGTTGCATACCACCTTCAGAAATATAGTTCGGATCTGGATCTACACCCCATTCACGTTGCCATTCAGCCAAAGGTTGAGGCTGTGGCTGATGTGGTGGTTTAAGTAAGAACTCTGATACATCAAAACCAATACCACCTGCCCCAATCACTGCAACTTTTTGTCCCACTTCTGCACCTTGCAAAACTTGAGCATAGGAAAGAACTTGTGGAGCATTACTTCCTTCAATTTTTAAAGCACGTGGCACTACACCAGTCGCAACAATAACTTCATCAAAACCTTCACGTTCAAGTTGCTCACGATTTACACGAGTGTTTAAACGTACGTCTACACCTGTTTTTTGAAGCTGTACTTTAAAGTAGCGAATCGTCTCGTGGAATTCCTCTTTACCCGGTACAACCTTGGCAAAGTTAAACTGACCACCCACATCTTTATTGGCTTCAAACAAAGTCACTGCATGGCCACGGCTTGCCGCCACAGTTGCAGCAGACATACCTGCAACACCACCACCTACAACGGCAATACGTTTTGGCTGTTTAGTCTTTAAATAGACCAGTTCTGTTTCATGGCCTGCACGTGGGTTCACTAAACAAGACACACGTTTATTTTTAAATGCATGATCTAAACACGCTTGGTTACAAGCAATACACGTATTAATTTCATCTACACGGTTGGTCGCAGTTTTATTTACCTAAAAAGCATCGGCTAATAAAGGGCGAGCCATTTGAATCATGTCTGCCTTGCCTTTCGCCAAAATCTCTTCGGCAGTTTCAGGCATATTAATACGGTTAGATGCAATGACTGGAATTGAAATATGTTGTTTTACATGAGCTGTATAATCGACAAACGCTGCACGAGGTACAGAGGTTACAATAGTTGGTACACGTGCTTCATGCCAACCAATACCCGTATTTAGTAACGTAACACCCGCTTTTTCTAAAGCTTTAGCAACAGTCACCACTTCTTGCATGGTATTACCGTCATGCACAAGGTCGAGTAGCGATAAACGGAAGCAAATAATAAATTTTTCGCCTACTTTTGCACGAATTGCTTTGACTATTTCAACCGGAAAGCGCATACGGTTTTCGATTTCACCGCCCCAACGGTCAGTACGCTGGTTTACATGGCGACTTAAAAACTGGTTAATCAGATATCCTTCTGACCCCATGATTTCGACGCCATCATAACCTGCTTTTTTGGCAATGTCAGCGCACTGTGCATAGTCTTCAATGGTGCTGAGAATATTTTTTTCAGAAAGTTGACGCGGTTTAAAGGGTGAAATTGGCGATTTAATTGCTGTTGAAGACACAACAAATGGCTGATAACCATAACGTCCTGCATGCAAAATTTGCATTAAAATTTTTGAACCATGTTTATGGACAGCGTGAGTCACTAAGCGATGCTGAGGAATATCAAATAAGCTATTCATAGTACCGCCAGCTGGAGCCAACCAGCCTTGACGGTTCGGAGAAATACCTCCTGTTACAATCAGACCAACCCCACCTTTGGCACGTTCTTCAAAATAAGCGGCCAGTTTTGGGTAGTTAAAAAAACGATCTTCAAGTCCCGTATGCATAGAACCCATGACTACACGGTTTTTAATGGTAGTGAAGCCCAAATGTAATGGTTTTAATAAATTGGCGTAACTTGTCATGCTGCGTCCCAATATTTTTTTGCAACTTGTTGCATAGTACTTTAATACTTTTTTAACGATTTTGGATGACCAAGAATTATTTTTTATCCGAGATTATGGTCAATCTATATATAAAGGAGACAATCCTATGTTTTCTTCAAATAATAAATACCAATCATAACAAGTGAATTAATGCTTTTTTTGCCAAAAAAGCACCATGAATAGTGCTACAATAGCCGCCATTCAGAATTCTCGAGACCACCTCAACGGGGTCTTTTTCATAAATGTTAGGATTAGCAATGACTGATAATGCAACTATCTTGCAGCATGTACCAGTAGGCAAAAAAGTTGGGATTGCCTTCTCCGGTGGTCTAGACACTTCAGCTGCTTTATTGTGGATGAAACAAAAAGGCGCTGAGCCTTATGCATACACTGCAAACTTAGGCCAGCCAGATGAAGATGACTACGATGCAATTCCAAAGAAAGCAGAACAATATGGCGCTGTAAAAGCTCGCTTAATTGACTGCCGCTTACAATTGGCGCTTGAAGGTATTGCTGCAATTCAGTGTGGTGCATTCCATATCAGTACAGGTGGCGTTCCTTATTTCAATACGACTCCACTCGGTCGCGCAGTAACAGGTACTATGCTCGTTACTGCAATGAAAGAAGATGACGTAAACATCTGGGGTGACGGTTCAACTTATAAAGGTAACGATATTGAACGTTTCTATCGTTATGGTTTGTTGACTAACCCAAATCTTAAAATTTATAAGCCTTGGTTAGATCAAAACTTTATTGATGAGCTTGGTGGTCGTGCAGAAATGTCACAGTTCCTCATCGATAACGGTTTTGACTACAAAATGTCAAAAGAAAAAGCGTATTCAACTGACTCAAACATGTTGGGCGCGACTCACGAAGCAAAAGATCTTGAATACCTAAATGCTGGTATCAAAATCGTTGACCCAATTATGGGCGTTGCTTTCTGGAAAGAAGAAGTTGAAATCAAACCAGAAGAAGTCACTGTACGTTTTGAAGAAGGTGTACCTGTTGCGTTAAACGGTCAAACTTTTAACAATCCAGTTGAACTTATTCTTGAAGCAAACCGTATTGGTGGTCGCCATGGTTTAGGTATGTCTGACCAAATCGAAAACCGTATTATCGAAGCGAAATCTCGTGGTATTTATGAAGCACCGGGTATGGCCCTTCTTCATATTGCTTACGAGCGTTTGGTTACTGGTATTCATAACGAAGATACGATCGAACAATACCGTATTAATGGTTTACGTTTAGGTCGTTTACTTTACCAAGGTCGTTGGTTCGACTCTCAAGCACTTATGTTGCGTGAAACTGCACAACGTTGGGTTGCTAAAGCGATTACTGGTGAAGTGACGCTTGAACTTCGTCGTGGTAATGACTACACCATCATGAACACTGAATCTCCAAACTTAACGTACGAAGCTGAACGTTTAACAATGGAAAAAGGCGATTCAATGTTTACGCCAATGGACCGTATTGGTCAGTTGACTATGCGTAATCTCGATATTACCGATACACGTGCAAAACTTGGTATCTATACAGATGCTGGTTTACTTTCAATCGGTCAAGGTTCTGCTATTCCTCAATTAGACAGTAAGAAAAAATAATTTTCTTATGACGTCAAAAAAGCCACCTCTATAGGTGGCTTTTCTATATTTAAAATTAAGTCAGATAGTTTCTACGATTTGTAAAGGTTGATAATAAATTTGGTTACGACCAAGCTGCTTTGCTCGATATAAAGCCTGATCTGCGGCATGAATTAATTCATCTTGCCCCATTTTTAGCCCACCTGTATATACAGTAAAACCTAGACTAATGGTGACATATTTCGAGACTAAGGAAGCAGCATGCGGAATAGCTTGGCGTTCTATCGCTTTATAAATATTTGCTGCCACTGAATAAGCACCCTGTGCTGGTGTTTCAGGTAAAAGTACGACAAACTCTTCACCTCCATAGCGTGCAACAAAGTCGACATGGCGAATTGAATTTTTGATTGCAGAAGCAATAGATGAAATAACTTTATCCCCCATCTGATGCCCATAAAAATCGTTATAGTTTTTAAAAAAATCAATATCAATAAATAAGACAGCTAAAGGACGCTTTTCTTGATTCGCACGGTAATAGTAAAAATCAAACATTTCGTCAAAAGTACGACGGTTTGAAATTTGAGTCAGCGCATCTTGCTGGCTCAATTGAAGCAATTCAGATGCTTCAATACGTAAAATTTGTTCATTAATTTCAGCAAGCTGATTACTTAAAAAAAGACTGCGCTCTCTTGAGATAAGCATGGTACTTATAGAAAAACCCAAAATACAACTACCAAACAAAGCACGCCCAAGTGCAATATAGTCACAGTTCACATTTAATAAAATGAGTAACACAAAAACCAATATTGCCGCCGATAAGCCAACATAAAGCATATGCAAAGGTTTTATGCCGCTCAAAATAAACCCAAGCATATATAAAAATGAAAGAAGCAACATCGACTGATTTTTAAGAGCCATATTTCCAACACTAAGCAACAGCATGGCACTTGTAATAATTGATAAAAAAACAATGCTACAGGCAGCAAAATAAAAATGCTTAGAGAGTTTTTTAAACCTAGCAAATACCCAAAATACTAAAAGTGCAAATGCAATATTCATTGCACTTAACAAACAGTAGACGAAATCTAAAGTTATATAAGGCACCCCGATTACAAAGTAGTCTGTGGGCAACACCAGTAAAATAAAAATGATATAAGTGAGTACACCACTTGCTAAAAATTTTGAGATGTTTTGCCGAGTTCGATCGAGATTTAAAAGCCAGAATTTTTTTTCAAGTTGTTTTGGCAAAGGCATATTGGCATAACGATGGGTATGTAGAGTAACCAAATACTCGATTTCTTCTTTAGATTTGAGTAATTGATGTACATTCCCCCTATTTGCCACTAGTCGATTCCCACATATTCCGCGTTAACAAAATATAACATTATTTTTTAAAGCTCCCTGTGCTTTATTTTGCCATTTGTCCGTAATTCTCGTTACCATTTTCACACTTTATCGATTATCATTTGTTTTATTTCGAAGTTTGAACTGCCTTGAACTCTATTACCCTGCTCCAGCCAGATGATTGGCATGCACATTTACGTGATGGTTTAGCATTAAAACGTACTGTTCCAGATTTGGCTAAACAGTTCGCTCGCGCGATTTGTATGCCTAACCTTGTACCGCCTGTAAAAACAGTAGATGAAGCTTTAGCTTATCGCGAACGTATTCTTGCGCATGTTCCAGAAGGCAATAATTTTGACCCTCGCATGGTGCTTTATTTTACTGATCACACTTCACCAGATGAAGTTCGTAAAATTAAAGAATCAGAACATGTAAATGCAATTAAACTTTACCCTGCTGGTGCGACAACAAACTCAGACAATGGTGTGAGTGATATTCGCAAAGTTTATGCAGTCATTGAGCAATTAGAAGAGCATCAAGTGCCGTTATTGCTTCATGGTGAAGTGACTCACAATCATGTAGATATTTTTGATCGTGAAAAACGCTTTCTAGATGAGGTATTATCACCATTATTGAAACAGTTCCCGAAACTTAAAGTTGTGCTTGAACACATTACGACAAGTGATGCAGCACATTTTGTTTTAGAACAAGACCGTAATGTTGCAGCAACAATTACTCCTCAGCATTTATTATTTAACCGTAATGATATGTTGGTTGGTGGTGTTAAACCGCACTTTTACTGCTTACCAATTTTAAAACGTCAAACACATCAAACGACTTTACTTGAAGTTGCGACAAGCGGTAATCCTAAGTTTTTCTTAGGTACAGACAGTGCCCCTCATGCACAAAATGCAAAAGAGAATGCTTGTGGCTGTGCAGGCTGCTATAGTGCTCCTAATGCAATTGAGCTTTATGCACAAGCTTTTGATCAAGTGGGTAAATTAGAGCGTTTAGAAGGTTTTGCAAGCCACTTTGGTGCAGACTTCTACGGTCTACCACGTAATACTTCTACCATTACTTTGGTTAAAGAAGACAACCTCGTTCCCGAATCTTTTGATTATTTAGATGATCAGAAAATTATCCCGCTGCATGCCGGGAAAACGCTGCAATGGAGAAAAGTGTGACACAAGAAAATTCTGTCCCGGTCATTGGCCAACGTTTTCGTGGCTTCTTACCTGTTGTTGTCGATGTTGAAACGGCAGGTTTTAATGCCCAGACAGATGCATTGCTAGAAATCGCGTGCATTCCAATTGTGTATGATGCTCAGGGACAATTTGTCCCTGGTCCTGCATTTCATGCACATATTAACCCGTTTGAAGGTGCAAACCTCGATCGCCGTTCGCTCGACTTTATTGGTATTGATCCATTCAACCCAATGCGTATAGCAATGGCTGAAGACGAGAGAACTGCGCTACGTCGTATTTTTAAATCAGTCAATGAAGTTCGTAAACAGCAACATTGTACTCATGCAGTACTTGTAGGTCATAACGCGCATTTTGACCTTGGTTTTTTACAAGCAGCAATTGCACGTACAAGCACGAAAAACCAAAACCCATTTCATAGTTTTTCAGTCATGGATACGGTTACTTTAAGTGCAGTTATGTTTGGACAAACCGTGCTTGCTAAAGCATGTATTCAAGCTGGAATTGAGTTCGATGGTAAAGAAGCACACTCTGCTTTATACGATACTCAGAAGACTGCTGAACTGTTTTGCTATATTTTGAACAAACTGTCTCCTTACCTACTTGACAGTTTAGTGGCGGCTTCTTAAGATACCGCCATCCTCAACGTCCCTATCGTCTAGAGGCCTAGGACATCGCCCTTTCACGGCGGTAACCGGGGTTCGAATCCCCGTAGGGACGCCATATTCTTTCTATAAAGAATCATCGCTTCAAATTATTTTATCTCACTTCAAATTTCATCCATGAGATAAATTTCTTATTTTCAAAATCAAGACTTCAACTTTACTTCATCAATGTGTTGTGCAGGTTGCATAGTTGGATCATCTTTCTCAATAATTATTGCATCAGCTACTAACTTTGTTTTTGTTAAATCTGGTTCTATTGAAACTTGAGCTAATGAACTTGATGTAATATTAAAATCACGATGTATTTGTGCCAGTTCTGGTGTTCGTTTATAACGTATGACTTTAAAACCTGCTTCTTGAATTAAAGTATCTCGCTCTGCATCGAACTTTTCTTTCCCTTTGTGGCTAGAATCATCTAGTTCAACAATAGCAACGATATTAAATGCTTTATCCAACACAACAAAATCAGCAACTTTTCGATTAAATAAATTACGCGTCGCGTATCCTTGCGCTGTCATAAAAGCACTGAAAGCGACTTGCGCCAAAATAGTATATTCAGGCAAAGCTTCCTTTAGTTTCATAAAAGTAGGTTGTTCATTCATAGTAATGATACGCTTTCCCTTGATTGGGTTACGTTTTGCATTTCTATTTTTGCTTTCCCCTTTCTTTAAAACACTTAAAATCGCTAATACCATTATGGCTATTAAAAATATGCCAACTATCGCAAACATCGAATTTCCCCTAAATAAGTATAAAAACTATTTTGATTTTAAAATACAATTAAAAACGGCCAACTATCAATTATTTATATGATTTTAAAAGCTATTGTTCTTTGTATTTAATACTCAATTTTAGACTTTAATTTATAATTTTTTAAATCTATATTTTTAATTTTTGTCATTTATATTAAAAAAAATACACTTGTGCAAATTTATCACTGATTCCATATTCCTTTTACATACAGTTACATTATAATAATTCTTATTTTTATACTGATATTTATTATCAACAAGGTTTTAAATGGATCTTAAGCTTCGCATCCTCTCCCTGAGTATTGCTCAACTATGCTGTATCTCATCTGCTTTTGCAGATACTGACACTTCTTCAACCACTCTTGCCACTATCAAAATTAAAGCCCAACAGGCATCAGATCAAACTTATAAAGTTGATAGCTCGAGTAGCGCAACACGTAGTGAAGTCGCATTAAAAGATACGCCACAATCTGTCAGTGTAGTAACTCAAAAAGTAATTGAAGATATTGGCGCGACACGTTTGATTGAAGCGCTTGATTTAGCTGGTGGTGTTACTCGTGCTAATAACTTTGGCGGTCAAGGTTTAACAGGCTTTAATCTTCGTGGATTCACTAGCGGTGAGTTTTATCGCAATGGATTCCCTATCAACCGTGGCTATCCAAATGCTCCAGATAGCAATACTATTGAACGTGTAGACGTTTTACGTGGACCCTCTTCTAGCTTATATGGTCGTGGTGACCCAGGTGGTACGTTTAACTTAATTTCTAAAACACCAAAGTCTGAACAACAAACCACTTTAGGTGCTCAGCTTAACAGTGAAGGTTTATACCGCACCACGATAGACACGACAGGTGCTGTACCAAATGCAGAAAACATTGGTTATCGTCTAAATGTGATTGCAGAAGGCGGTGATAGTTATCGCGATCATGTCGAATCAAAACGTTACGGAATTGCTCCAGTCATTCAATGGCAAGCTTCTGACGCGACCAAAGTTACTTTTGAAGCAGATATTTTACGAAATCAGCATCCACTTGATCGTGGCCAAACACGCTATGCAGGTCAGAAGTCTTTTATTAGTTCACCAGACACTTATTTATGGGAAACGGGTAAAGACAATAACCGACTATATAATGACAACAATATGACTCAATTACGAGTCGAACACGACCTTGGTAATGACTGGAAGCTCAATGCTGGTGTGCAATATTTAAATGGCAAGTTACATGGCTATGCGGTAGAGGCAAATGGCATTCAAGATGACGGCGAAACTTTAAACCGAAATTACAACTATCGCGAATTAAAATGGCAAGATACCGATGCCCAAATTAATCTAACAGGTAATTTCCAAGTTTTAGGTCTAGCTCATACTTTAGTGACAGGGCTTGAATATGAAAATTATGATTATAAGTCATATATTATTCGTTCAGATGCTAAGTCAAATAACTACCCGATCAATATTTATGATCCAGTTTTAGGCCAACCTCTCCCTGAGCTTAAAAATATTACGACCCATGACCGTGAAAACTTAAAAACCACTGCCCTTTTTGTACAAGACCAAGTCGATTTAAATGAGCGTTTAAGCGCGCTATTAGGTTTACGTTTTGAACATTACGAACATGATTACAAAAACCTATTACCGAATACCGCGAATTGGAATACCAGTCATAACGCGTTTATTCCACGTTTAGGTTTAGTTTATAAAGCCAGTGACGACCTTTCAATCTATAGCAATGCTGCGAAATCTTTTAAACCTAACACTGGTGTTAACCGTAATGGAGAAGGCTTTGACCCAGAAGAAGGCTTAGCTTACGAGTTAGGCTTTAAATGGCAAGCACTTGATAATATGTTATCAATTGATTCCGCTATTTTTTACGCCAATAAAGAAAATGTCTTAACACTAGATCCTGTAGATTCAACCTACAAAGTTACTGCTGGTAAAGTTCGTAGCCAAGGTATTGAGTTAAATATTGCTGGTCAACTTACACCTGCTTGGAAAATTATTGGTGGCTATGCCTATACAGATGCAGAAGTAACTAAGGACAATAGCCTGCAAAAAGGAACAACTCTAGCCAACATTCCAAAAAATAGTTTTAATCTTTTAAATATCTATGAATTTCAGGATGGGCCTTTACAAGGGTTGGGTTTAGGCATCAATCAAAAATATATTGATAAGCGTGCAGGTCAAACGGCCAATAGTACCTACACCATGAAAGGTTATGCAGTTACAGATTTGGTTTCTTATTATCAAGCATCACCAAAACTTCGTATTAACTTAGATCTGAAAAATCTTTTTGACAAAGTTTATGATGAAAGCGCTTTCAATCTATATGCATATCCGGGTGAATCACGTACTGTTCAATTAGGTATGAGCTATACGTTCTAAACTAAGAATATAACGAACCAAAGCATCAGCCTTTTACCGTATAAGATCTCACTAAGGAGATTAGTCATTAAAGAAGCCACTGTCTAAAAATACAGTGGCTTTTATTTTCTCATATAAAACATTATAAATTTATGATTTATAAATATTTTATTATACTTAAATTCTTTTCTACCCTATACTAAAATTAAATCAAAAGTATAATTTGAACATGACATGCAAATTCGATTATTTCATTTACAAAATTCACGCTCTCAACGCATTATTTGGTTTTTAGAAGAATTAGGACTCAACTATGAACTCATCACTAAATATCATTCGGACGAAGACAAAAATAATAACTCGCCGCATCAGTTATCAAAATTTCCAACCCTCGAAATTATTGAACACGAGCAATCTTCAATTTTGGCCGAAACTTCAGCAATCCTAGATTATTTCTCTCATTTACATCCACAATTGGGACAGAATAATTTAGGAAACCAACAACTACAAAATTTTTATTATTGGAAAAATTACTGTGAGGCAACATTCATTCCCGATCTGGTACTCAAACAAATCTTTCAACAAATTGCTGAGCGTACGCCTTTTCCAGTACGTTTCATTCCAAAACTTTTAAAATATGGATTCGATCAAGGTTATCTCAATCAATCATTACAACAACACATGAGCATGATCGATAAACATTTAAAGCACCACTTATGGTTTGCTGGAGATCAGTTTACTACTGCTGATATTTTGATGTGGTTTCCGTTATTGGCTTGCTCACCAAATTACAGCCAGTTTAAACATATACAGCGTTATCTGACTCAAATAGAAAACAGACCGGCCTTTAAAAATGCTCTAATTAAAGGTCAATGGTCTGCTTCTACGTTTCAGACTTACTGGGCTATTGCTTGGTAATTTATTTATGCAGATTTACGTGAATTCACGCGCCCTTGAACAACGGCCTTAATATTGCCCTTCGCGTAATTTAAAAACACAATTAAAGGCGATAGTTTTGGATTTGGTTTTTTGCCCTGCCCAATAGCTTTGAATTGTGCTGCGTACCAAATAATTTCCATAATCGCCATTTTGTCAACAAAAGATAAACCTGTTTTAATTGGCTTTACGGCATAGCGAACATCTTGGCCTGCGATTAAACGGTCAGTCAAATCTGTTTCAACAGCAAGTGGACGAGCAATACCAATAAAGTCGCATGCCCCACTTGCCAGAGCAGCATTCATGCCTTCTACAGTACGGAAGCCACCTGTCACCATAAGTTTACATTTTACATGCTGACGGATTTTTTCAGCGAAGTCTAAGAAGTATGCTTCACGTGCAATGGTACTTGCTTTACGTTTATCGGCTTTAGCACCAGCCATTGCAGGTGCTTCATAAGTACCACCTGAAATTTCAATTAAGTCAATTCCTGCTTCATCAACTGCTTTAAATACCGAAATCACATCTTCTTCGCTAATACCACCGCGCTGGAAGTCGGCAGAGTTGAGCTTAACTGAAATAATAAAATTCTCTGAAGTTGCTTCACGTACCGCTTTATAAACTTCTAGTAAAAAGCGAGTACGGTTTTCAACTGAACCACCCCACTGATCTGTACGTTTATTGGTTAATGGCGATAAAAACTGGCTAATTAAATAGCCGTGTGCACCATGTAACTGTACCCCTTCAAAACCAGCTTTCTCACAAATGCTGGCAGCTGTTGCAAAGCGTTTAATAATATCCAAAATTTCTTCATGTGTAAGCGCACGTGGAGTGCCAAACATCGTCGCTAAAGCTGGACTAAAAGGAACTGCCGAAGGTGCGACTGTTTCTTTATTTAAGCCTTTAGGGCACTGACGACCTGGGTGAGATAGTTGAATGAGCTGTACCATTCCATATTGTTTACCGACCGCTGCCCATTCTTTTAAACGCTCTAGGTCACGCTCAGTTTCAATCACCACCACGCCTGGTTCGTTTTTGGCTTCGAAATTAACCATCACATTACCAGTAATCGCACAGCCTAAACCACCTTTAGCCCATGCACCGTACAGGCCTAGATGTAAGTCATTTGGCTGTCCCTCATAGTTTGCAAGTGCCTCACTCATTGCACCTTTAATAATCCGGTTTTTAAATGTGGTATTTCGAATTGTGATTGGTTGTGCAATCTGGCTCATGGTTAACCTCTTTTAATACTTTAGAGTAATTACTCTAATTTAGATGAGTTATAGGTCATGTCAAGGAAAAATCGATAACTGACAATAGCACATGTCAAATTTAAAAAGTATAGAGAAATGCAACTTTTTGCATTAAAAATTTAAATAATATTTATGCTTATAAAACAAAATCTTATTTAAATAAATTAAAGACTCGCCCTAATTAATTGCTTGGTATATTCAGTTTGAGGATCATTAAATAACTGTTCAGTCGGCTGATATTCCACAACTTTTGCATGTCGCAATACCATCACTTTATGACACAGTGCTTTGACCACATTTAAATCATGACTAATAAAAATATAGCTTAGGTGCTCTGTTTGTTGTAAACGTCGCAATAATTGAATCATCGCTTTTTGCGTGGTTCGGTCTAAGGCAGATGTTGGCTCATCTAAAATTAAAAGTTTAGGTTGAACCACTAAAGCTCTCGCTAAAGCAACGCGCTGACGTTGTCCACCCGAAAGCTCGTGTGGATAGCGATGTTGAAAGTCTTGAGCCAATTCAACTTTTATCAAAGCAGATTCAACTTGCTGTTTAATCTCGTGATCAGCTATCGCTTTGACTTTTAACCCTTCAGCAATAATCTGCCCTACTGTCATACGCGGGTTTAAGCTACCAAATGGGTCTTGGAAAACAATTTGTACGTCTGACCTAATCTTACGCAAAGCTTTTTGTTCTAAGCGGTTTATGTCTTGCCCTAAAAAGATAATTTGCCCATCACTTTTGAGTAATCGAACCAGCGCTAAAGCCAATGAGGTTTTACCTGAACCACTTTCACCTACAACACCTAACGCTTCGCCTTGAGTAAGCTCAAAAGTTATATTTGCAATAGCATTGGTATAACTTTGAATTCGGTTAAAGATACCACTCCGAATTGGGTATTTAACATTGAGTTGTTGAACAGATAAAATTTTATGACTGGAGGAAAGTGGCTGAGCAAAACCAAGATCAAGATCTAACAATTGCTCAGTATAAATTGACCTTGGATTTTCAAAAATCTGTTCAAGCTGACCTTGCTCTACAACTTGCCCCTTGTGTAATACAATGAGTTCATTGGCATAACGGCGCACCAAATTCAAATTATGACTAATTAAAATCAGTGCCATGCCATATTTGGTTTGCAAAGACTTTAATAACTCTAAAATTTGCGTCTGTAAAATGACATCAAGCGCGGTAGTTGGTTCATCTGCAATTAAAAGTTTAGGTTGAAGTGCAAGCGCAGCCGCAATCATGACCCTTTGCTTTTGACCACCAGAAAGCTCATGCGGATAACGCTTTAAAATGTGCTCAGGATTAGCGATTCCTACATCTTTTAATAATTGAATCACTTGCGACTGAGCTTTCGATTTTGACCAACCTTGTAAAATAAAATGTTCACCAACAATTTTCTCAACCTGATGCAATGGGTTTAAAGCCGTAGAAGGCTCCTGAAAAATCATGGCAATATGATGGCCACGTAAATAAGTTCTTGTCTTTTCGTCTGCGTCTAAAATATTTTTTGAATCAATAATAATACGACCAGATGTTTTTAATTTTTCTGGTAATAACCCCATCATCGCCAAACAGCTTATTGTTTTACCTGAACCACTTTCACCTACAATTGCAAGCGTATCACCAGCTCGTAAGTGTAAATTGAGGCCCTCCAATAAAGTCTGATCTTGCGTAGAGATTGAAAGGTTTTCTATTTTTAGCAAGGTAGCATCTTCACTTAAGTTATTTTCTTGGGTCAAATGCATCGCGTGCAGCCTCCCCAATATAAATTAATAATGACAACACAAAAGCAAGGCTAAAAAATCCTGATAAAGCCAACCAAGGTGCATCCAAGTTATTTTTACCTTGCAACAACAATTCACCTAAAGAGGCCGCATCTGGCGGTAAGCCATAGCCCAAGAAATCGAGTGCGGTTAAAGCAATAATATTGGTGGTCAAAATAAAAGGTAATTGCGATAGGCTAGAGCTTATGGCATTTGGCAAAATGTGCTTAAAAATAATTCCGCGATCATTTACACCCAAAGCCTGAGCTGCATGCACATAGTCAAGTTGACGCGCTTTTAGAAATTCAGCACGGACAATTCCCACAAGCACAGTCCAGCTAAAGAAGAGCATAATAAAAAATAGCCAATATACATTTGGGGTAAACATGCTGACCAAAATCATGACCATAAACAGCATGGGTAAACCATTCCAGACTTCTACTAGTCGTTGTCCTAGCAAATCGACCCAGCCACCATAGTAGCCTTGTATAGCCCCCACAAAAATGCCAAGTAACGCTGCACAAGCTGTTAAAGCCAAACCAAAAAATAATGAAACTCTAAGTCCATAAAGAATACGTGCCAGTACGTCTCGCCCTTGGTCATCTGTTCCTAACCAATTCTGTTTGGAAGGTGGCGACGGTACAGGTACAGCTAAATCTAAATTAGGTGTCTGATAAGAAAACTGAATGAGCGGCCAAATTGCCCAACCTTTATGATTAATAAGCTCTTGTACAGCGGGGTCTTTATAATCTGCTTCTGTTTCAAACACACCACCAAAAGTGGTTTCGGGATATGCCTTAAAAACAGGCAAATAATAAGCATCCCCATATTTCACTAGCAATGGTTTATCGTTAGCAATGAGTTCAGCAGCCAAGGACATCATCAAAATAAGGCTAAACAAGATAAAGCTTATCCAACCAAGTCTATGTTTCCTAAACTTTTGCAGTCGTGACCGCACAATCAAAGACATTATTTGCCTCCTTGTGCATCAAAGTGAATACGCGGATCAATCCATTGATACAGCACATCGCAAATAAGTCGTAAAAGCAGACTAAAAAGCGTGAAAAAAAATAATACGCCAAAAATAACCGGATAGTCCCGCTGAACAATGGCTTCAAAGCCTAATAAACCGACACCATCTAGGTGAAAAATAATTTCAATAAAAAGATTTCCCACAAAGAAAATACCAGCCAAAACCTCTGGTAATCCAGTGAGCACCACTAAAATGGCATTACGAAATACATGTTTATATAAAACTTGCTGGCTATTTAAACCTTTTGCGTAGGCCGACAAAACATAAGGCTTATTAAGCTCTTCTAAAAATGAATATTTGGTTAAATAGGTTAGACTCGCAAAACCACCTAACACCATGGTAATAAGCGGCAAAGTCATGTGCCATAAGTAGTCTGTAATTTTTTCAAAAAAACTTAATTGATGAAAATTATCCGACACAAGGTTTTGCAATGGAAACCAGTGAAAATATGACCCACCTGCAAAGAAAACAATAAGTAATATAGCAAAGACAAAACTTGGCACCGCATAACCTACTACAAGTAATAGAGAAGTAGAACGATCAAACCAAGAACCTTGTTGTTTGGCTTTTTTAATACCAAGCGGAATTGAAATAAGATAAATCAGCAAAGTGCTCCATAGCCCAAGCGAAATCGACACAGGCATTTTTTCCCAAAGCAACTCAACTACTGGTTTATCTTTAAAAAAGCTTTGTCCAAAGTCTAGAGTTAAATAACCTTTTAACATCAACAAGAAACGTTCTACTGGAGGATGGTCAAAACCGTATTGTGCTTTAATTTGCTCTACCATTTCGGGGCTTAATCCTTTAGCACCTTGATAGTACATTTCAGTACCTAATATCCGCCCTGCTCCTACGCCACTTTCTACCTCATGGATTGCTTGTTCTACAGGTCCACCCGGCGCAATTTGCACGACCACAAAGTTGATCAATAAAATAATGAACAACGTTGGAATGATTAAAAGAAGTCGCTTCAGAATATATGAACCCATATAACAGGATTTCCTTTAGGTACGTGCTTTTATTGTTGATGTAAATATTGAGCAACTTTTTTGGCTTGGTTTGCATTACTCCACCAATACTCTATACCGGCTGAGAGCACAGGTTTCACTTTAGGCTGCTGATACATATTCCAGTATGCATACCAATATTCCCCTTTTCCATAAGTCGGAATTTGGTAATAGCCTGCGCGAAGTAATCGATCAAGAACATGAGTATAGATAATTTGCTGTTCACGGTCTTTAGCAGTGACCAGTTTTGAAATGACTTCATCAATGACAGAATTACGAATACCAGCGTAATTATAGTTGCCATCTTGAACTGCCGCGGCACTTCCCCAGAACTGAGCCTGTTCATTTCCCGGATTTAAAGATTGTGGTAAGTTCATGGTCGTCATGTCAAAGTCATAGCGGCGTGTACGCTCTAAATATTGCGGTGCATCGACTTGTCGTAATTGAATATTAATTCCTAATTTTTTTAAATTTCTTACAAATAGCATGAGTGTTCTTTGTTTGCCATCTTGCTGAATAAGAAACTCAATTTGTACAGGCTTGCCTTCGGGCGTATATAACTGCCCTTCTTTAATTTTATAGCCTGCCTGAATGAGTAATTGTCTTGCGATTAATAAATTTTGACGGTTAAAACCACTAGCGTCCGAAACTGGATATTTCCAGTCTGCCAAGACAGCTTTTTGCATGACTGGAGAAAGCTTTGGCAAAAAAGGCTTTAATATGGCCAGTTCATTGTTTGAAGGACGACCTGTTGCTGCCAACTCACTATTTTCAAAATAACTTTGTAGTCTTTGATACTGTCCATAAAACAAAGCTTTGTTCTGCCATTCAAAATCATAGGCATAAGTTAAAGCTTGTCTAAAGCGAATATCGTTTAAAGGTTTTCGTCGTGTATTAAACACATAACTTTCAGTTGCAATCGGGTTATGGTGTCTAAATTTATATAGAGTGACTAAACCTGCTTTTACCGCTGGAAACTTGTAATCAGTGACCCATTTTTTAGGATTAGTTTCTTCATGCAAGGTATATTGCCCAGATTTAAAACCTTCGAATGCAATATCCCAATTGCGGTAATAAACATATTTTAAATGGTCGAAGTTATAGCGCCCTCTATTAATAGGCAAATCTTTTGCCCAATAATTCGGATTTCGTTTATAGCTAATACTACGTCCAGCATCAATTTTTTCAACAACATACGGCCCTGAACCTACTATGGGTTGCAAGGTAATACGGGTAAAATCACGGTTCTGCCAATCTGCTTTTGAGTAAATCGGTAAGCTCGCCACAACAAAAGGCATTTTGGGATTATGACTAGACTTAAAAGTGAATTTAACTTGATGTGGGTTGATCACTTCTGTTTTTGCCAAGTCAGCAAGATACATTTGTAGGCCAAAATTAGATTTGGTCTGATACGTATCAAAACTAAATTTTACGTCTGCTGCTGTTAAGGGCTGACCATTACTAAAACGAGCTTTGGGATTTAAATAGAAAGTAACGGATTGGGTTCTTTCTGGATCATACGAAACTTTCTCGGCTAAAAGTGGATATAAAACCCCAACTTCATCGAGTGACTGAGTCATTAAAGTATCAAAAAGATAATTTACCCCTTCTGTCGCGTTCCCCTTCCCATTCATGCTATTTAAATTATCAAATGTCCCTTGCGCGGCTTGACTCAACGCTCCACCCTTAGGTGCGTTTGGGTTGGCATAAGGCATAGCAGCGATTGCAAGGTATTTAGGCTTAGAATGAATTGCAATATACGGCGTGGTTTGCTGTGCAGAGAATACAACTTGTGAAAAGACACTGAGCCCGACTAGCAGGCTCAGTTGACAATATAACTTTTGCATAAAGTTCTAATTATTCTATAAATTAGGCACTTTTATGATATCGCCAATACGCAATTGCGTCGACGGTGTTAGGTTATTGAGTTCCGCCAGTAAACTGGTTTCTAGACCATATTTACTTGCAAGACCAATTAAAGTGTCGCCACGTTTAACTTTGTATTCCACTACAGTTTTTGGAATCACAATATTTTGACCGCGCTGTAGACTAGCATTTGCTTTTAATGCATTCATTTCAGCAAGTTCACGAACTGAAATACCTGCACGACTCGCAATCACATTTAACGACTCACCCGCTTTAACCGTATACTTTTCAGTATTTTTACCTGCTGCAACAGGTTTAGCAGATGATTTTGCGGTATCAGCTTTCGCTGTTTCTAAAGGCACATCACCTGTTAGTTTTAAATGCTGACCAACACGTACAGTGCTGTTACGAGACAAGCCATTTAATGCAGTTAGATAATCTAACTGTAAATGATAACGGCTAGCGATGCTTCGTAAGTTATCACCAGACTTAACGGTGTAAGTATCTGGTGTTTCATCTTTAGCATTTTTAGTAGCAGCTTTGCTCGGTGTTTCAACCTCACCTGTCAATTTTAAACGCTGACCAGCACGAACACCTGCTGTACGTGATAATCCGTTTAAATCGGCCAAATAACTGGTTTGTAAGTTATATTTAGCTGCAATCGCATTTAAGCTATCACCAGACTGCACAACATAGTGTTCAGGAACACTTACACCCGCAGGTACTTTCAAGTTTTGGCCAAGCTGGACATGGCTACTCGCTTTTAAGTTATTCAGTTCTGCAAGTTCAGCTAAGCTAATTTTAGACTTGGTCGCAATGCTTGATAATGTATCACCACGTTGCACCTTATAGCTTTCAGTCTTATACGACGGCCCTGCTGCAAGTTTTTCATACTTGCCAGAAGCTTTATTGTCATCAGACTCATCAACAGTAACTTCTTTTGCAGGTACATTAATTTTCTGACCAGCCATTAAATTACTACCAGCTGATAACCCTGGTGTTAACTCCGCCAATTCCTGATTAGATAATGCATAACGATCTGCAATTAACTTCAAATACTCGCCACGTTTAACCGTATAGCTCTTTGTTGCAATACGACGTGTACTTGCCTGAACAGCTTTAGGCTCTGCCTTAGCAGAATTACGGTTACCTTTAGGCTCTTTCAAATGCAACTTCTGACCAACAAATAGACCATCACTTACAGATAAATCGTTATATTCAGCAAGCTGTTTCACAGACAAATTAAATTGATTTGCCACGCCTGTTAAACTGTCATTTGCTTGAACAACGTAAACATCAGGTTTAACTGTTGATTTAGCCGTAGACTCAACCTCTTGTGGTTTAGCATCGTATAAATACAGGCTAGTTCCTACAAACAGCGTCTTTTCTGGATCAATCTGGTTCCACTTGGCAACATCACGCCAGTTGACTCCATTTTTCATTGCAATAATTGCTAATGTATCGCCCGGCTGTACGGTATAGGTACTACGCTTGCCTTTAGGTTGTACAACAACAACATCAGTATCGGTTTTAATGTAAGGCTTATCTTTATTACGCTGCGCTTCTTCAGAATTTGCAACACTTGCATCTTCAGTTAACGTTTTTGGATAAGCAAAGCCCTTACTTAACTCTTTACCTTGCTGTTCAGCAACGGATTGACTTGTCTGAATCGCAGTTAACTTAATTTTGCCATCATAAGGGTCAACAATTTCGGTACCTTGCGGTGCAATTGCCTTTAACTCAGCAACCACTTGGTCTTTTTCAGCTTGAGTGGCTTGTGGTTGTAAAGCTTGCTCAACTGTTTCTTTCTCACCTTCAGCACGAACAGCAGCTAAAATTTTCTCACGCTCAACAGCTGAAATTGGCGGTTCTGTTCTTACTGGCTTAACATTGGTCGCAGGTGTCACTGCAACTGGAATACGAGGTGCACTTGGCACATCAGCTGAGGCCGCAAAAGCAGCTAAAGCATCAGAACCACGAGGTGTTGAGGTTTTTACCGATACAGAACTACCCGTTGTTCTTGTAGGAGTCGTAGGTCTTACAGGCTGAACTTGGGTCGCTGGTGATGTTTTAACAGTGACTGAGGTTGAAGTCGTTGTAGTTGGCTTAGATGGTGATGTGACATTTGCCCACCAACCTGAACCACCACCAGATTTCATTCCTTTTAATTTATTATCCACTGAAGGGCTAATATCAGCAGGAATTAAAATACGCATTGGGCTTGCAGGGTCTACTGTTTCACCACGATAGCCCGGGTTTAATGCATATAACTCGGCACGGCTAAGACCACTAACTGATGCAATTTCATTTAAAGACAACGGCGCAGACAATGTAACTTCACGGAAGTGCGGTCTGTTCGCAATTGGTGGTAATGAAACCCCGTAAGCACGAGGATTTTTAATAATTTGAGCAACTGCCAAGAAACGAGGAACATAGTTCATGGTTTCTTGTGGAAGTTTTAATGACCAATAGTCTGTTGGCAAACCAGCAGCTTGGTTACGGTTAATCGCCTGTTGGATACGGCCTGGGCCAGCGTTATAAGCTGCCAAAGCCAATTCCCATGAACCAAACTGGTTATATAAGCTACCTAAAAACTCATATGCAGCACGTGTAGATTCAACAACATCACGACGACCATCGTACATACCCGTTTGTTGTAAACCATAAATACGGCCGGTACTTGGAATAAATTGCCATAAACCTGCTGCTGCTGCACTACTTGTTGCAGCCGGGTCATACGAGCTTTCAATTACTGGTAATAACGCAAGTTCAGTTGGAAGACCACGGCGTTCTGCTTCTTTCACAGTATGATATAAATAACGACTTGCGCGAGCACTTAAACGGTCAAGGTAGGGCTGACGTGAAATAAACCAACTACGCTGCGCTTCAATACGCGGATCCCAGTGATCGAGATCCATTTTAAAGCCGACAGCCATACGTTTCCAAACGTCACCGTGTTTTAAAATAAGTAGACGGTCACCCTCTACAGCACGCATATCTGTTGCTGAAAGTAAATCTTCTAACGAGTCTAGACTGCTTGCATCAAGATAGCCTGCTCCACTGACCTGTTTTGTTTTCGAGGTTTTTGCAGATTGCGGAGTCGAAGAACAGCCTGCTGTCATACCCAACGCAGCTAAAGCAGAGCTAAGGACTGTAATTTTGAATAATGATGCTGCAGATGGCTGCCACACAAATGTGGTTGGTTTATACATAAAAACTTCCAAACAACTCGCGTAATATTTCTTGGGGTCTGCCCACAAACCCTAGGTCTTCGATGCCATTGTAGTAAAGCATGCAAGATAGACAAGGCAATAATTTAATGTCATTTGCATGGAAATGTTACAAGAAATTAAAAAAAGCTTGCTTTGTAACGATGGAACCGAACTTTTTGCGTATACAATACACCATATTCAGCTCTTTTTCTTTCAGTTTAGGTTTCGATTTATGTCTCAAACAATCACACTGTATGTTGATGGTGCATGTCGTGGCAATCCCGGTTTAGGCGGTTGGGGTGCATATGTCATTACCGAACAGGGTGAACATAAATTATTTGGCGGCGAACCCGATACAACCAATAACCGTATGGAACTTACTGCGGCGATTGAAGGTGTTTCTTTTTGCCCACCCGACGCACAATTAATTATCTGGACCGACTCAAACTATGTAAAGCAAGGTATTACAGAGTGGATTCATGGCTGGAAAAAGAAAAATTGGAAAGATGTTAAAAACCCTGACCTATGGCAAAAACTTGATGCTGTTTGCGCAGGTAGAAATATTGAGTGGAATTGGATTAAAGGCCATGCAGGACATCCTGGCAATGAAATGGCAGACCAACTTGCAAATTTAGGTGCAGATAAGACTGCTCAAGAACTCAAGCAACCACAACCTGTTGCTGCACCGCAAGATATAAAAAAGCCTGAACAGGACTGGTTGCTAGACGACCCTTTTGGATTTGATCTGGTTGAAACAACCGATGATGAAGATATCGCTCTTGAACCATCACAAGAAGTTGAGATGATTACTGTAGACGAGCAAGTAAATGAAGTTGAAGCTGTAGAGCAAGAAACTAAGCAGCAAAGTAGCAACATTCATCCTCAAATTGTTGTTACCGAAGCAAAGCTTAAATTGCAAGGCCCTCGTCAGCTCATTCTCGATACTGAAACGACTGGTTTCTATTTCCAAGATGGTGACCGCATTATTGAAGTCGGTGCAATTGAAATGATTAACCGTAAGCTTACGGGTAGTTCAATTCACATTTATATTAACCCTGAAAAGCCAGTGGGCGATTCAGAAAACATTCACGGTATCAGTGATGATTTCTTAAAAGATAAACCCCTCTATGCAGACATTGCGGATACTTTATTTGAGTATCTAAAGGGTGCAGAAATTATCGCTCATAACGCGACCTTCGATATGAACTTCTTGGATATGGAGTTTAGACGTGTTGGGTTACCTGCTCTTTCAGAAGTTTGTGAAGTTACTGATACTTTAGCACTTGCAAAAAACAAGCATCCGGGACAGAAAAACTCACTCGATGCCCTAGTCAGACGTTATGAAATTCCAGCTCGTGACCGTACCTTCCATGGTGCATTACTCGATGCTGAAATTCTGTCTGATGTTTACTTGGCTATGACTGGTGGTCAAGTATCGTTTGATATGGATGCACTATCGCAGAGTGAAAAAGATCAGCAAAATACAACAAGAACTAGAGTTCAAATTGATTTACCCGTCATTTACCCTTCAGATGAAGAGTTAAGCACACATGAGACTTGGGTCAAAGAATTTGAGAAAAAACATGGAGAACCTTGCCTTTTTGCAAAATAAATTTTTGATTCTCTAGTGTTTTTTTGGTTTCCCCTTTTGCAAGTTAAGTTATATTAGTCGTATAGATTTTTAGCTCAAAATATTGAGCCATGACGAATATAACAATTGATTTTTTTTGCAAAGGGGAATTTTTATGTCTGAGCATAATTCGATTCAATTTGATCCGACAGCGTTGCTTATCATCAAGAATGAAATTGATAACTCAATAAAACTTGTGGAAGGCGCTGTAAGTACATTAATTGAAGAACAGGCTCTCCCTTTTGGTATTGATGATGCATTAGAACAATTTAAACAATGCACTCAGGTATTACGCCTCATTGATATCCCTTATTTGGCAAAGATCACACAGTATTCGACAGAATTAATGCAAAAGATTATGGCTAAGCCAGAGCACATCAATACCGATGAGGTGGTTGCTCTAAGTGAAGGCACGACCATGGTTAAACGCTATATCGAATTTATCTGTTTACGCGAAGTTGAAGTACCACAGTTTCTTTTGGACACTCTAAACAATTTAGAAAAAGCTTTAAACAAGCCATTAACATCATCTGGACAACAGATTTCTGCAAATCTTACAGTAGCTTCAATTGAGTTACCTTTATCCGAGGTCGTTATTAATGAAAAGACTCAGTTTATTCATCAGCTTTATAAGTTGTCTTTGCTCAAATTTTTAAATAAAACTGAAACTACTCAAGATTTCCAAGCATTCAAACTGATTGGTAGTTATTTAGTCAGCATGGCTCATGGTCAACTAAGCCAACAATATTGGCAATTGGTTAACTCTGCCTTTAATCACATTGATGAACTTGTTTTAAATGATGCTCGCTTACGTGTATTGATTAATCTTGAAAATTCTATAAGTCTATTTTTAGCAGCACCTGAAAGCTTTGAAGCAGATTCAAATGCCCTAGCAGATATAATTAGTATTGTGATTGGACAAGAAGATCAACTTGCAAAGCAAATTCGTAAGCAACTGAATATTGGTTATGAATTTCTCACCGATGCTCAGCTTAAAACCTTAAGTCAGCATTTGTATGGTCCAGACTTTGATACCATGGAAACGGTAAGCCAATTGATCTTAAACGAAATGAATAAAGTTCGTAATGATATTGAATACAACTATCAAAACATGTCACCAGAAAAGGCACAGCAATTACAAAACAGCCTTATGCAGCTCGCACATACATTTAAATTACTTAATTTAAATGAAGCGGCAGCCGAGCTTTCTCATCAAGCAAGCAGCTTAAGTCAAATCAATATATTGAGTAATGAAAATTACGCTCAGCAACTGATGAAGAGTATTTTGTCAGCGATGAATGCAATTGGTATTTTGGTACGAAATTATTCTTCTAGCCGTCTACAAATTCGTGTAAACAACACCAATATCTCTTTAGATCGTTTGGATGAAGCACATCAAACCTTATTAAATGAGACAAAAAATTTAATCGATTTTGTATGCCAAAGTTTGACTTTATATGCCAACGATCAAACTCAGAATATTGAAGCAATTGCAGGCTCTTTAAAAGAGTTGGCTGGTGCAGCTGAATTTTTAGGCAGTACGGTTCAACAAAATGCTTTGCTTGAAACTGCTAAGTTTGTACAGAATCAAATCGATCAGAACCAACCTTTTAGTCATGATCAGATTCATTGTATTTTTAACGTATTAGCTGGACTAGATATGTTAGTTGACAATTTAAAAAATAAACAGCCTGTTCTACAATCCATGTTTGATGTAGCATTGCTAAGTAGTCAACAACTTCAAAAAAAGGCAGCTTAATGTCTGAATTATCACTTGCTTATATTTTTCATCATCAACAATTATTGGTTGACCAAAACCTTCAATTACCCAAAGTCGAAAAGTTAGCAAGTGATCTGCTTTTCACTCATAACGAACAGGTCATTGCACGTGACCTACTGAGTGAAGAGGCTATACCAGAAGGTCTGCAACTCGTTCCCATACGTCAGCTTATTTCCAACTGGTCAAAAGAGCAATTTTTACAGGCAAGTCGTGCTGTACAATTGCTCGAATGGCGGCGTAACCACAAGTTTTGTAGCCATTGTGGACATGCCACCGAAGTCCACTCCAGTGAATATGCAATGGTGTGCCCTTCTTGTGGGTATCATCAGTATCCTCGTGTCAATCCATGCATTATTACTATCATTACTAAAGGTGATGATGAAGTGTTATTGGCGAAATCAATTCACAATAAAACCAATATGTATGGCTTAATTGCAGGATTTGTCGAAGTTGGCGAAACTCTCGAAGAAGCGGTACAACGTGAAGCTTTAGAAGAAGTGGGTATTAAACTCAAAAATATTCAATATATGTCAAGCCAGCCTTGGCCTTTTCCAAGTAATCTCATGATTGCTTTTAGAGCTGAATATGAGTCAGGCGAGATTTCTTTGCAGGAAGATGAAATTGCCGATGCACAATTCTTTAAATTTGATCAGCTTCCTGAAATTCCATTTAAAGGCAGTATTGCACACGCAATGATTACGCAGGTTACTCAAGCAAAGTAATCTGCGCTTTCTAAAACTCAATGGTTCTAAAATACTTCATCAAGAAAATGCAAAATGGTTCGTTTTGTTTTGAAGTAGTGACTTACAAAACTCGATAGACTGGCCAAAATCGTAATATGGCCAGTTTTAGGGATAATAGCAATATGGCTATGATTCCCCTTCTCTCTAAGAGCTTGATCCATATCTAAAGTATTATGTTGCTTTACGATCTGATCATTTTCAGCCATGAGTAGATAATGCTTAATATTATTTTGATTTACAAAATAATAAGGCATCACTTCTTTATAAGAAATGTCCTGATCAAATGCATCTTCTGCAAGCGGATCACCTTTATAATCAAAATGATATGGTCCAGCTAATCCAACTATTGCCTTAATTTTCCCTAAACATTCAATTTTAGTAGAATCAGGGTGATAAACAGCAGACATTACATTAAATGCACCTGCCGAATGTCCCATAAGCACAGTATTCTCTGTCGAGATTTCTAATTTTTCCTGATTTTGATGCAAATAATTTAATGCTTGCGTTAAGTCCTCTACATAACTTGGAAAAATATTCTTTGGTGCAAGCTGATAGTTAATGACAGCAACGTCATAACCTTCTTTTGCAAAAGCTTCACCAACAAATAAATAGTCTCGTTTATTACCATGTTGCCAAGCACCACCATGTACAAAAACAATGAGTGGTCGATGTGCTAAACGCTTAGTAGAACGATAAATATCTAGACGATGGCGAGGCTTTAAGCCATAACGCACATTTAAAACCTGCTCGAAACCATCTTTTGGTGTAAAACGGTTTAAGGCAAAGCTCCCCAAATCATAGAGGCGGAACTCTTTATAAAGAGTTCTCGCCTGCTCAATTTTGCTTTGTAATTGTTCAATTAAGTTCATATTTTATTGTGCAGTAGATGATGCTGGATCTGCTTGGTCCGGATCAATTGCAACAGGAGTTTGAACTGTTGGTTGAGCAAGAACATTATTAATTACTGGTGTAGTCGTTGCGTTGCCAGTCGATGCTGCTGGAGCAGGCGCTAAATCAATGTTATCAATAAGCGTCACAATTTTGGTCACGTTACCCACATTTTGAAGCACACTGTTTAAATCATTAATTTCAGCAGTATTTAAACGGCCCATCACGTATAAAACACCATCTTCAGTATGAACGAGTACTTTACTGTCCGATACAACTGGTGCTTTCATTAATAGAGCACGTGTATTTGCAGTTACACCAGCATCTTGCATGATCGTGTTATAGCTTACTTTATTACCTACCGTAATATAGTTATGTACGGCTTTCACATCGCTCATCGCTTTAACATTATCTTCTGCTAGCTGTTTCAAGTAAGGGTCTGGCACCTGACCAGTTAACAATACTGTGCTATGAAAGCTTTCGATGTTAATACGAGATTGTTTAAAACGCTGATCAAGCTTATAGAGGTTAATATTCGCTGTACGTTTAATTGAAGAGTCAATGAATACCTGACCTAAGCTACGTACACCACTATCTGTTCCAACTGGAGCTGTACCTGTTCCACCAGAAATAAAACTTGCGCAACCTGACAAACTTGCGACACAAAGCGCTGTTACAGCAATACGTTTCAACACTCCACCAGACTCCTATCAATCTCTTCTTGGCTTGATCATAAACATCGGTTTTAATTTGCTCAAAAGAGTAATGAACTCTTAATCCAAAGTAAATGCATTTTCGATCCATTGCAGATCATAATGGAATTTCGAAAAGTCTTGCTGTACTGTTTTTGCAATTTTCTGTGGAAAATCAAAACAAATCACATCAAAACGACAATAAAAATCCTGATAAGATGGGTAGCGCTGTAAAAAACTCATCGCCGTTTTAATTATTTTTTTCTGTTTGCTCACAGTGACCATTTCACAAGCTTGTCCATAATTTCCCTGTCCACGCGCTTTTACCTCAACAAAAATCAATTCGTTACCGCGTTTTACAATCAGATCAACCTCTCCACGGCGTGAATGATAATTACTGGCGACCCATTCATAATTTTGTTCTTTTAAAATTTTTAATGCCGTTTGTTCAGCCCATTGCCCGAGCTGCTGCGCGACTAACATAATTTTCCCCATTAAAAATGTAAATACTCTCAAAGCTTGCTCTATACATTTTTAATTTTTTTCAATTGAGCAAATCAAAAGCAGATGTCTTAAAAAGTAAAAAAGCCCAATGACATTGTTCACGCCAAAAAGATAATTTCGGGTACACTAACCGATTAAAATTGTTTATCTGTACGGAGTAGAAACCAAATGAGTGCTCAGTTATTTGTTGTAGCCACCCCTATCGGGCACTTAGATGATATGACTTTCCGTGCAATTGATATCTTAAAATCAGTCTCTATTGTGGCTGCCGAAGATACACGCCAGTCGGCTCAATTATTTAAGCACTATAATATATCTACCCCACTTACAGCATGCCATGACCACAACGAAAGCAATAAAATTGAACAGTTAGTTCAAAAGTTACTTGCTGGTGAAAATATTGCTTTGATTAGCGATGCAGGTACGCCGCTTATTAGCGACCCTGGTTTTAAACTGGTTCGAGCTGCACAAGAACATGGTATTAGAGTTGTACCTGTACCCGGTGCATGTGCTGCAATTGCTGCGTTAAGTGCGGTGGGCTTACCAAGTGACCGTTTTAGTTTTGAAGGCTTTTTACCATCAAAAGCTTCTCAACGTATTACCCAACTTGAAAAGCTTAAAAATGAAACTCAAACGTTAATTTTTTATGAAGCACCTCACCGTATTTTAGAATGCGTAAAAAATATGGCTGAAGTATTTGGTGAAAACCGCCCTGTCGGTTTCGCACGTGAAATTACCAAAACTTTTGAAACCATCAAAAAAATGACTTTAAAAGATTTGGTTAGTTTTATAGAAAATGATCACAATCAAGAAAAAGGTGAAATTGTTCTGGTAGTTGGCGGTGCACCAGAAAAGACAGATCTGGAACAAGAAAAACTAGATGAGCTCTTAAAGCGCTTACTTCAAGATTTATCTGTTAAAGCGGCATCTCAACTTGCTGCCGATTTAACAGGTATTAAGAAAAAAGTTGCTTATCAACGTGCACTTGAGCTGACACAATCTTAATTTTTTAACTAAGTGTGGTGATGGCAAATACTTTATGCCATCCCGCGCATGAATTTTGCATAATAATATTAATCATAAAAACAAGAGCATTGATATGGCTGAACAGCTTGGAAAACTTGGCCCCCATGAAGGGCAAGAACTAGAATTATTATTGTCTGGTAAGAAACCAATTGCTTTATTTTATGACTTATTACCTACTGAATTTGTAAAGCACCTTGAGCAAGGTACTTTAAGTATGCTCAGTAAAGATATTGAAACATCTTTACCTGTACCTTTTTCAATTATGCTGATCTATAAAGATGTCTCTTTAGCAGATTTGAATGAACTCGTGTTATGTATTGAAAAATCAATAAAGGAAACTCAACTTGAAGACCGCTTAGCACTAGACCGTAGAATCGGACAACTTTTAGGTTATTCAGCGCAAGACATAGAGTTTTATATTCAACACGTTTCAAACTTTTATGCACGTTCTCGTTCTTGAGTTTATCTCAAGATATGTCTTGCTGATTGAACAATTGTTTCGGTCAGTACATCAAGTTGTTTCGACTGTCTTTTCCAGTGGTGCCAATACAAAGGAATATCAAGTTGAGCTTCAGGCATAATATCAATAAGTGTTCCGTTTTCGAGTAATGGTTGAACTTGAAGCTCTGGCACCATTCCATAACCTAAACCCAGCTGAATTGCTTTGACGAAAGCATCTGTTGCCGGAATAAAACTATAAGGATAACTCTGCATCGGTAAACCGTATCCTTTTAATAAAACTTCCGAATGCATTAAATCTTTATGATTAAAAATAACTGCTGGTGTTTTTCTTAAATTTTCTCGGTTAATTCCACCACTAAACCACTGGTTTACAAATTCGGCCGATGCCAGCATTTTATAGCGCATTTTACCAAGAGGCTGAGCTAAGCAACCCGCCATAACCTGCTCTTCTGCTGTGATACATGCATTAACCTGCCCCGTTTCTAGCAAAGTATGCGTGTGTGATTGATCATCAATTTTTAGCTCTAACACTATTTTTTCTTTAAACAATGTCTGCTGAATAGTGGGTAAAAGCCAAGTCGCTAATGAGTCTGCATTTGAAGCTAAAGCAATTTTATAAAATTCCGATTCAGAAGATTTTCCCATTAAACCTTGTAAAAGATTTTGCTCCATTAACCTCGTATGACGTAAATGCTGGAGCAAGGTTTGTCCTGCTTGTGTGAGTACACAAGGGCGGCCCCGTATAATTAAAATCTGACCCAAATATTTTTCTAGTGCTTGTACGCGTAGTGATACAGCAGAGGGAGTTATACATAAATGCTCTCCTGCTGCATCAAAACTCCCGACTTCTGCAACTGCGAGAAAAGCTTCACATTGCTTACTATCTAACATATACAAACCTAAATTATTTTTAGCCAAACCTAAATATTCTTAATTTTACTTATTTCCCAATAAAAAGTCAGATAATTCCCGCATCTGATTTTTTCTGCTTAATGGTTATGCTTTCTCTGAGTGTGTTTTTTAAAGGTTTAGGTATTGGTAGCGGCCTAATTGTAGCGATTGGTGCCCAAAACGCTTTTGTTCTAAAGCAAGGACTTAAACAGCAATATGTATTTTGGCTATGTTTAATCTGTGCATTGTCTGACTCGATTTTAATTGCTTGTGGTGTATTGGGTTTTGCCGAAATTATGACTGCATCACCTATCTTAATATCGGTCGCTAAATATTTAGGGGCAACGTTCTTATTCGTCTACGGTGCAAAAGCATTCTATGCAGCGTTTAAAACGAACCAAGGCATGGAGCTTCAAGGCAGCCCAAAACAAACTTTAACCCAAGCACTAGTGACCTGCCTTGCCTTTACTTGGTTAAATCCACATGTCTATTTAGACACCATTGTACTGATGGGTTCGGTTGCAACTCAGCTAGAAGACAAACTTAGTTTTGCTTTGGGCAGTATTCTTGCTTCTTGGATTTTCTTTTTCAGTTTAGGTTATGGAGCAAGATTACTAAAACCATTATTTACCAATCCAAAGGCTTGGAAAATTTTAGACTTTCTTATTGGTTGCGTTATGTGGAGTATTGCGATTTCTCTTCTCATCTAATGCATTCAACCATTAAAAAGTACCATGGTTGAATGGTACTTTTTATTTATGCAATCAAAATTAAGCTTCTGAACCTAACATCACTTTTGACTGTTTTCTTTCCTGTAATGATTGCTTAATCACAGCATAGCCGGAAGATACACCTAAGTATGCAATCACAAATGCTACCAATAAATCCGGAAATACGGTGCCTGTTCCAAACACACCTACAGCAGCAAAAATAACAGCAATGTTCGCAATAGAGTCATTTCGACTACACAGCCAAACAGAGCGCATATTGGCATCACCATCCCTAAATGCATAAAGCATAAGCGCAACAGAAACATTCGCAATTAAAGCCATTACCCCAATTGCCCCCATGACCATCGGTTCAGGTGAAACGCCATGAAAGAATGACCACACCACTTTTGCAATGACGAAGAAACCAAAGGCCGCCATGGTTAATCCTTTAACCAGTGCTGCGGTTGCGCGCCAGTAAAGGCTCATCGAAAGTACAACTAAAGACAAAGCATAATTTGCTGAATCTCCTGCAAAATCGAGTGCATCTGCCCACAATGAAACAGATTGGGCTTTGTAACCGCCTACTATTTCAACCACAAACATGAGTGCATTAATCACAAGTGCAATCCACAACGCCTTTCTAAAACGTGGGCTGACTTTCTTTGTAGGGGAACATGTTGAAGCACATCCACATCCGGCCATTTTATTTCCTCAAAAACTCTTTTATAGTGATTAAAAACCCTTGAGTAGCTCCAGAGTCAAGTCTTATGAGTCTTTCTATTGGCCAATTATCAAAAAAATCCGATGTTCCTATCGATACTATTCGCTATTACGAAAAAGTAGGTGTGCTAGACCGTATTCAGCGCTCAGAAAATAATTATCGTATTTACACAGATCAAACGCTCGCAGACCTATTATTTATTAAACATTGCCGCGAATTAGATATTTCTCTTAACGACATTAAAACGCTAAAACAGATGAAAGCTCAGCCGAAACAGGCTTGTACGGAAGTTGATAATTTGGTGAATAAATATTTGATTGAAGTATCGGAAAAAATTGAACGACTTTTGCTTTTAAAAGAAACACTCATCGATTTAAAACAGCACTGCTCTACAGACCGTACAGTAGACGAATGCGGCATTTTAAAAGAACTGCAAAATAACCTTTAACTCAATTTAGAAGCCAATAAAAAAGCATCACTCATGTGATGCTTTTTTAATATTAATGGTCGCTATGTTCGTCTGGCGGAACTTCAGTAATTCTCCCACCGCGAGCTAAAAACGCAGCAACCTCATCTTCCAATGCTTGGCGCTGTTTTTGTTTCGCAGTTACGGTAAGCGTTTCTGCTTCTGCAAGATCGGCATCCGTTAAGTTGCCTGCTTCTTCATCAGCCGCGCCGCTCTCAGCCGCTTTGGCTTCATCTTCATCTACAGCAGAATCTTCTGCATCTTCATAATCATTGATATCTGTCATATTTACACTCCCCACAATGATTTGTATTGCATCATCGCTATGGCCTTTGAGACCTCAGAAATTTAGCAATCTCTTTGCATTTAGCAAAGAGCCAAATTGGTCAAATCCGTATCTTTTCTGACCGAATTGGTAATGATATATAAATGATTGTTTAAAAAATATCTACTGATATTTATTTAGACCAGTAGAGCATAAACTTCGTAATTATTTTAACGACTATACAGGGTGTTTTGTAAAGCCCCTAAACCGTTCGCTTGTTGCATAAAACGCTCTTTTAAGAACGAAATTTGTTCAACCTGCTTAAGTCCTACATTTCGAGCCAAAATAAATGGGAACAACTCAGAACTTTCTAACCAACCAATCGCAGACATGCTATGCATCATCGCATCGTTTTGTCCTTTACGACGGTGTTCATAACGTCTTAATGTTTGTTCATGCGCCCACACGCCACGGCCTAAATCATGCAGTAGTGCATCACAGAGTACAGCGGCATCTAAACAGCCAATATTTACCCCTTGTCCAGCAAGCGGATGGATAACATGAGCGGCATCACCGATTAGGGCTAAACCAGCCTTCACATATTGTTTTGCAGCACGAGCCTTAAGTGGGAACTGTGCTCTTGAACGAACATCGAGCACTTCACCCAACATATGCTGGCTTTCACGAGTTAGAAGCTGCATAAATTCAACATCACTTAAAGCCGAATATTCATCGGCATAATCATCTGGCAGTGTCCAGACAATTGACTGCCAGTAACCATTTTCACTTGCATCCAGACTCGCCATTGGCAAATATGCCAAAGGTCCAGTAGGTAAGAAAATTTGACGAGCAACATGCTGATGCGGCTTAGACGTTTTAATTGCACAGCTGATGGCTGCTTGTTTGTAATCTAGGACATCTAGGTCAATAAAAGCTTGTTCACGTACAAATGAATTGGCACCATCTGCACCAATAAGCAATTTAGTTTTAAGTGTAGATCCATCAGCCAATTGGATATGCCAACACCCAACACCTTGCTCAATGCGCGTAACACGAACTTCAGTACGATAATCGGTTAATTGCTCTAGCATTTTTTGCTGAATGGCAACATTCAATACGCTCGGCTCAACCATAGAACCTAAGGCTTGCTCTGGCATTGGTCTTTGTACAGACTCATGGCCAAAATTAATTTCACCATAGCCATTTAGATTCCACACCTGCATGCCGGTATAAGGCATTTGACGTGCTAAATCATCCCAAACATTCACTGTTTTAAGTAAATGAATGGTCGCTTGGCTAAGTGCTAAAACACGTGGGTTCATCACACTTAATGTTTTTTCAACATCAAGTACAGGAGCAGCATCCAGCACCGTAGGCTGTACACCACCTTGAGCAAGTAATAAAGCAGTTAAGCCACCGACCAGTCCACCACCAACAATAACGACATCTAACACTTCACTCATGCTTTTAACCCCATTGCATAGTTCGCTACCAGGGGCTTAACACCCGGAATCACATCAAATGCAATTAATCCCGTATTACGAATTAATTTTAATAATGGATTTTGGTTACTAAAACCACGAACGACAGTATCGCAGAACTTAATTACTCGCTGTTGGTCAGATAAACGGGCTTGTTCATAGGCAAGCAAATTATCTGGGTTACCAATATCATCAGATGTGCTTAACTGATTTACTAAATAACGTAGCAACACATCTGCATCACGTAGGCATAAATTAAAACCTTGCCCTGCAACTGGATGAATGGTGTGCGCTGCATTGCCCATTAAAATAACGCGCCCAACCGCTTGTTTATGCGCAAGCACTTGTGAAAGCGGATAGCTAAAACGTTTGCCTGTTTTTTCAAATTTACCTGCTCTGTCACCATAGGTTTGTTGCAAGGCACTTAAAAAATGCTGGTCGTTTTCTTCACCTAACCACTCATATTCAGTGCCCTTTTTAACAGGCCATACCACTGAGCGACGATATTCACCCGGTAACGGCAATAAAGCTAAAGGTCCTAATGCACTAAAACGCTCAAACCCTACCTGCTCATGCGGTTTTGAAGTCTGAACAGTCGTAACGATCGCAACCTGATCATAGTCGTGAACATCAACACCCACACCAATTGCTTGACGACAGAAAGAATCACGCCCATCTGCTGCAATTAATAATTTTGACTCAAGCTTTAAGACTTCATCACCACGCTGAGCTTCGATATGTACCTGTTCAGCGTCTTGAGTTAGAGCAGTGACTTTTACGCCATCAATTAGCTCAATCAAAGGTTGTTGGCGTACTTGAGTTAATAAAACTCGACCGAGCCACGCATTCTCAATGACTTGTCCAAAGCTTTCGACTTTTTCTTGTTCTGCAACTAAACGTGCTTTACCAAAACTGCCTTGCTCAGTAATGTGAACTTGCAAAATTGGAGTGGCATGTTGTTGTAATGCATCCCATAACCCTAGCTTCTGATAAATCTGTACGCTACGACGTGATAAAGCCGTATTACGTGCATCGAAACTGGAATGGTAAGGGGCAACATTTTGATCATCATAGTTTGGGTATTTCACAGCTTCTAATAGTTTGACTGCGATATTAGCCTTCGCCAGCATCAGGGAAAGGCTCAAACCCACCATACCCCCACCTACAATAATCACTTGTTGTTGCATCGAATTTGCTCCTTTGGCGAATACGTTTAATTATGCTTTAGCTTGCGCCATTAAATGTTCAATATCTGCAATATCTTTAACTACATCAGCAGTTAAAACTCGTGGGCCTTTTGAGGTTGCGACCACATCATCTTCAATACGAATACCAATACCACGCCATTTTTTATCTACAGTTTCGTCATCTGGTGCAATATATAAACCTGGTTCAACAGTAACAACCATACCTTCTTCATATTGGCGCCACTCGTCATCTTTTTTATAAGAACCGACATCATGTACATCCATACCCAACCAGTGGCCTGTACCATGCATATAAAACTGACGATATGCTTCAGTTTCAATCAGCTCACTCACATCACCTTTGAGCAAACCTAACTCAACTAAGCCTTCAGTTAAAATTTTAACCGCAACCTCATGAGGCTCGCGGTACGCATTACCAATACGTACTGCATCAATCGCCGCATATTGAGAGGCCAATACCACCTCATATAATGCTTTTTGTTCTGGACTAAATTTTCCGTTTACTGGAAAAGTACGAGTAATGTCCGATGCATAAAACTCATATTCACATGCAGCATCAATTAAAACTAAATCGCCGTCTTTAAGAGGTTGGTTATTTTCAACATAGTGCAAAATGCAAGCGTTAGCACCACCACCGACAATACTGTTGTAAGAAGGCACACAGCCATTTTGCCCAAATATATAATTAAGCTCGGCTTCAAGAGCATATTCCATCATGCCGGGGCGAACTGTTTGCATCGCACGGGTATGTGCCTTAGCACTAATTTTTGAGGCAATTTGCATTAGCTCAATTTCTTGTGGTGACTTGATTAAACGCATTTCATCAATAATGCGATCAAGTTGAACCAACTGAGCTGGAGCAGCTTCATGACGATGCTCAGTATTCGCTTTTTTAATCCATTGGCTTACTCTGGCGTCAAATGCAGCATTGTGCCCAATTCGATAATAAAGGTGTTCTTTGTTTAATAATTTTTCAATAATTTCTTCATCAAGCAGATCAATTGCATAAGCTTCATCTGCCTCATACTCTTCAATTGCGCCATCAATTCCCGCACGGTAACCATTCCAGATTTCCATCTCACGGTTACGTTCACGACAAAACAAGCTATAGCTATAGTCAGTAACATCATCAAAGGTTTCTATAACAGCTACTGCCTCAGGCTCTGCAAAACCAGTCAAATAGAAAAAACTACTATCGGCACGGAATTTATAATCCGCATCACGATTACGGTACATTTCCTCACGCGTTGCAATAATCGCAATGCTGTTTGGACCCATTTTTTCTGCTAGACGATTTCTGCGATGTTGAAAATCAGCTTGAGGCAATTTCATAATGATCTACTTGATTTAGAATTTTAAAGTCAAAAAATTAAACACAGCCAATAACACATCGCCTCAATTAACTTGGGCGATGTGGTGTAAACATTTCTACAATATTTTGATCTGTAGTGCCTACAGCAGAAGTTTTACTTTTTGCATAAAAGTTTTTCAATAATGAACTTTCAGCAACTGTTACTTTCTTTCTGCCAATAGATAAACTCACAGGAATAAGGCGTACAAACTCGTACAATTCTTCGTAACTGCTTTCGCCTTCTTCGTCGTTATCAGAGTCTTCAAACTCTACTGCTGCGACATCTTGCAAATGTTCAATTAATTCGCGCTCATCAGCACGGACATGACCCGATGCCAAACCAAAGCCAAGAACAACACCCGCACACCAGTCTGATAATGCTTGTACGCGATCTTGTAGGGTGTGTTCATCATCTGGAAGCATTGGCAAATAGTCCAATTCGTCTTCCGATAAAGCATGCGCTACATCTTCTGTTTCATCAGTTAAAAGCGCTAAAGCTTCTTCATTTAAATCAGGTACATTAAGAGTTGTTAAAATTTGTGTCCATTCTTCACGCGTTGGCGCTTCTGTCACACAAACAATACCTGTTAGTAAACCATGTAACTCACTAGGGCTTGAAATTTCTTCAATTCCTTCAAAATGAGCGTTCCATTCTGTCCAGCCTGAAATATCGTCTTGCATTCGTTTATCCAATCTCTATACTTCGTATATATTACCTTTGATTGCAATTCTGTGCGACCTCGTTATGTTAGAACAATTACAGCGGCTACAAGCGCATATTGGCGTTTTAAAAACACGCTTACATCATCTAGAGAGTGAAAATTCTACTCTCTCGGAAGCTAAAGAACTGGCTGAAACAGAGCATCACGCACAAGTTGTGCAAAAAAATAGCATCATTACTAAAAAACAAGAGGAAATTGAGACATTAACTGAGCAATTGACTCAGTTACAAGGCCAATTTCAACAATTGAATCAAGATGCTAATACACTTGCTGAACGTTATAGCCGTCTAGAAAAAAGTACCACTGATTTAAAAAATCGTTTTCAAGAAATTTTGGCAGAGCGTAATGAGTTACGTGTAACCAAAGAAAAACTTCAGTCACATCAACGACAGACTCAACAAGAGTTGCATGATTTACAGCAAGATCGTGACCGTTTGTTACAAAAAAATGAACTTGCCAAAGCCAAAGTTGAAGCGATTATTCAACGTTTAGCAATTTTAGGTACAGCTCAAGATCAAAATGCACAAGAAATTCAGCAACTTGCTCACCCAAATGTTGAAACTGGCGAGGAGACGCAATCATGAGTGAACAAGTCATGGTAGAGCTTCGGCTTATTGAGCAAACTTTTAGACTTGCGACTACTTCTGATAAAAGAGAAGAACTTGAGCGTGCAGCTGAACTTCTCAATGAGAAATTTAACGAAATGCGTCGCAGTGCTCCCCGTGTTGAGCACAACAAACTGGTCATTATGGTTGCCCTACAGCTCACCCAAGAAGTATTAAGCTTGAATAAATCTTTGCAAGAATATACACACTGTGAACGTCTACTACAGGCGATTTTGGAAGATGTTGAACAAACTGTTTAATTAACATCTTTCAACAAAAATGCCTTGCGCTATAAGTTAATAGAGCAAGGCATTTTTTTTATTGAAGTTATCTCGTGTGTCTTATGATTACTATATATACTTTTAGTGTACAAAGCTTCATCAAATGAAGACTAACTTTACAGTTCAATAAACTCAGACGATTGCCAACTGAATAAGATCGTTTATAATTAAGCTATCTCTGGGATGTTCGCCAGCGGGTCTATTCCCCTGCCGATACTTAAACTTATGGATTGCGTTCTGTATATTTAGAGTGTATGCCTACCTTCGAGTAGGAAACCCAGCAAGTGTACGTCGCGGCCACCTTGAACTCATCGGGTTCAGGGTAACGACACATGCAGCGGCATCTTCGGAGTATTTATTTTCTAGCAAATCAGTATAAATATAATTTTTATTTCAAATTAAAGTCTCTATACAGACCTGTCAGTCTAGTATTCATTTATTAGTTAAACTTAAAAATTAATGAATTATCATTTATTAATTATTGTGCATTTCTTTTCAAACATTCTTGATACCAACCTGTTTGAAAATCTTCGATAGCTTTCCGTTTAAAAAAACTCGTTTTGAATACTTTTGCAGCATAAGCTGAGTTAATTAAGTCTTGATAAAACTGCTTTGCTTTTTGATCTGTAAGACTATCAGCAATTTGTTGCAATTCCTGTACTGGTACTTTTTTCTGCCGAGCTTCCATGACATTGTAAGCAACTTTTTTCACGATATTACAAATATTTGGATCATCTGTATTGTCATTAGCATAGCAACCCGTTGCAAGAAAACTTATTAATAATATTTTAAATTTCATATCCCTACCTTGTATTAATTATTCAACTTCCATTTAAGATAACCAATAGATAAAAACGATTTTTCTTTAAATGTTCATGCAGGATTGATGACATAAAAGTAAATCATCATGACCACTAACAAGATAGAAGCAAGTATTAAATAGGTACCAATCGTATTAAAACTCTGCAAAAATTTTATGATTTGCATTTCAAGTCCAATGAAAAATTTAAATAATGAACATCAATAAATTTAGCATATCTAAATAATGCCAATCAATTCACAATTATCAATTTTTACGTGACACTATACAATTTTTAATTATCGCATTTTATTCCTAAACTTCCTTTATAGTAATCCGTTGCACTTTTCAAATCTGAAAGTAGTTTCTCTTCAGTATAGGGCTTTGGTGAAATTTTGATTAAGGCGGGCATGTACAGTTTTTTGTACAGATCAGGATAGTCGTGACATAAAATTTTAACCTTAACTTCCTGCGGTGTTTTAGGATTATCCAATTGATCTAAATACTCACCAATTTTTCGGTCAGATTCTTCAAATTGAGCTTTATAGTCAACTTGAGGAGCTTCTGAGTCTGCCTGTTTGGTACAGGCACTCAGTAAAGCAGTACACATCATCATCGTTAAAATTTTTAACTTCATAGCCTTCACGGTTTCATATTCATCTTTAAATATACTTATCCTGATTACATGTAAATAAATACTGTAGATACGTAAAAAAGCTAAAAAACTTATATAGATGCCTTTTCTAGAGAAAAGTAATTTTTATGTTATCGATTAAACTATGTTGTTTTTTATAGTACTTAAATTTCGGTAAAACTATAGAAAAATAGGTATAATTTTGGACGACTGATTTCAAATCTTTATTAGATTTACCCATGAATGAACTAAGTTTTATTAGAAAAAATTTAAGATCTAAAAGACGTTCTTTAACCCAATTTGAGCAAAAACAGGCTCAACTTAACGTTTTACATTACCTAAATAGACTTCCTATTTTTCACTCCTCAAAAAAAATTGGCTTATATCTACATGCTTTCGGTGAAATTCATACTGATCTTATTATCAAACTCTGCTTTAAAAATAACAAAAAAGTCTATTTACCTATGATTTGTTCAATGAATCAACGTTTAGTATGGATAAAGATCAATAAAAACCAATATTTAAGTCGACGTTTTTCTCATCATCCACTCGGTATGAAAGAACCTATGGCAACGCGAGGAAAACATGTCTCAGAGCTTGATTTACTGCTTATGCCTCTTTTAGCTTGTGATCACTATGGGACACGTATTGGTATGGGTGGTGGTTATTATGATCGTACATTGGCAAGTGCTAATCATAAACCTTACCGTTTAGGACTGGCCCATCAATTTCAATTTATTGAACATACTTTAGAACGTCAAAGCTGGGATCAGCCCTTAGATGGTTTACTCACACCACAGCACTTTTATTATTTTAAAAGATGATCTTTATATAAAATTTATAAAAAATAATATTTTAAAATACCCGAATCGCGGATAAGAAATTGACTTGAAAAATAAGAGGACTAGAGCCATCAGTTGAGTTACCACACCAAACTCACAACTCTAGTCCTGATGTTCAATAGTACCGAATTATTCTGCGTAATTGATGATTTTTTTTCTTAAATTTGAATCAACTTATTGGGAGTTTCTCAAACAAAACCGTGGTTCCTTAAGAATCAGAACTGCTCAACTTAAAATTTCAGAAATCTGCTTTATTGGCATTTGGTACAAATGCTCTCATTTCAATAATTTCAAAGCCTTTTTCACTTGGTTAAAAGAAGATAAAAGCCATTTATTTAAGTACTTGCCTTGCTATCAAAGGATGATTCATCTGATCAAAAGGCATGAATTGGCACTGCATGCCCTACATGTGGCACTGATGAAAGGCCAAGGTACACAATATTTATGGATCGATTCAACAACTCTGCCAGTTTGTAAAAATCAACGTATTCAGCGTCATAAATCATTAGTCCAAATTGCATCACGTGGTAGAAGCTCAATGGGCTGGTTTTATGGCTGTAAATTACATATTGCGATGGATCAATTTGGTGAAATTGCCTGTTCTGCTTTATCGAATGGACATGTTGCTGACATAAAAATGGTTGAGCAATTGGTTGCTGGCCTAAACGGAAAACTTTACGGGGATCGAGGTTACATCAGCCAAGAATTAAAAATTAGATTGAAAGATCAAGGTATTGATTTAATTACTTATCATCGGAGGAATATGCAGGCTATTCAACTCTATGTATCAGATGAATATCACCTAAGGCAACGCAATAAGATAGATGATCCTAGACAGTATCGTGGACAACAAATCCCTCTAAATTCTTAAAATATTTCTTCTCAAAGGCTTCAGGGCTTAACCAGCCATTTGCAGAATGTCTTCTGACCCGATTGTAATAAATCTCAATAT